>CANQVZ010000004.1 GCA_947627425.1 uncultured Clostridia bacterium
CCATTTCAAACAAAGCTTGCTTTGTGCCGAAATGGTGGTAGGGTGCAAGACTTGCTTGCAAGTCTTGCTGGTCATTATTTATGTTTTTTACATGAAAAAAATGGGTCGCAAGACCCATTTTAATTTATATCTTTAATAATTGTCATTTCCGTAGGCTATGCCCTCATGCGTTATGCAAAGGCGCGCCTTTTTGTCGCTCTGATAGAGTATGTCTACAAGTCCATTCTTGCTAAGCTCGCCTATGGCGTTTGTTATCTCGTCTATTTCCTTTTGGTCGTCGGTCTTGTAATAATAGGTGTAAGTGTCGCCGCCCGTTATATATGACTGATATACTCTGTTGAATATTTTTGTCGCCGCATTTATCATCAAATTTTCACCTCTGATATCAATAAAACTTGTCTACTCTATAATTATATATCATATGTCCCATAATTGCAATATTTTTTTGCTTTATGGCATAAAAAACAGCTGTCGGTTTGCCGACAGCCGTTCTAATATATAATATTTTTTTATGATGCCTTTATCTCAAGTCTGAGTCTATCCGCTATAAGCGCTATAAATTCGCTGTTTGTGGGCTTGCCCTTGTTGTTTGACACGGTGTAGCCGAAAAGCGAATCTATTGCGTCTACCTTTCCTCTGCTCCAAGCCACCTCTATGGCGTGTCTTATGGCTCTTTCCACTCTGCTGGGTGTGGTGTTGCACTTTTTGGCGATAGCGGGATATAGCTCCTTTGTAATGTAGTTAAGTACATCGATATCGTTTATAGCCATTATTATAGCCTCTCTCATGTAGTGGTAGCCCCTTATGTGCGCGGGAACTCCCACCTCGTGGAGTATGCTCGTTACCCTTGTTTCAAGGTCTATGTCGCTGTGGTTGCTGTAGCAAAGTCCCGTGCTCAGCACGCCTTTTTTGGTCACAGGCTCTCTCAGCTGCCTTATCCTCGACACCAGAAGCTCCATATCGAAGGGCTTTGCAATGTAGTATTTTGCGCCGAGAGTAAATGCCTTCTGCGTTATCTCCTCGCCCGTTATGGCTGTCAGCATTATGCACATGGTGTTTTTAGCCTTATTTTCTCTGTTGAGCTTTTCAAGCACGCCTATACCGTCAAGCTTTGGCATTATGCCGTCTATGAGCGCAATGTCGGGCTTATCGTTCACTATTTTATCGTAAGCCTCCTGACCGTCATGAGCAATGCTTATTATTTCCATATCCTCCTGCTTGCCGATGTAGTTGCTCAGGCAGTCGCAAAAATCCTTGTTGTCATCCGCTATAAGTACCGTAAGTTTTTCGTTGTTCATTTCGTGTCCTCCTGTGAAAAATAGTAGTTTAACTTTTAACATAAATGGAAATATTTACCATTTGTAGATATTATACTACCATTTTTAATAAAATGCAAGAGGAAATTATCATTTTTTTGCAGGAATACCAAATTTTGCCAATGACGAGTTGCTGTACTCCGGTTTTTGTGTCACTTCCTGTCCGAACCAATCGGGAGGCTCAAACATTATGGCGTCTTTTGTCGATAAAAACTCTACCTCCACATTCATAAATCCCTCCAGAAAGCCCTTGTATATGTCAAGCTCCGCGTTCAGCTCTCCGCCCAGTGGTATGATATATCTTGTCTTTTCTATAGTATTGCCTTCTACCTTCTTCCATAGACCTTCAAATTGCTCTGCGCTTAGAGGAAGCTCGTATTCCAGCTTTTTCATTATGCCGCCGCCCTTTACGGTAAGCACATAGGAGTCGTCCGCCTGCCTTACCCTTATGGTGGGATCGGTAGATATGTAGCCCTGTCTTATGTCGTAGTGCGAGCACTCGTTTATATTTTCGGGCAGACCCTTCACCAAAAACTTTCTTTCTATTTCGTAAATTTCTTTTTTCATTTTATCACCCTTGAATTTGCATTGATATTTTAGTATACTATAATTAAAGTATAACACAAATTTTGTAAAAGTGGGAGGTTTTTTATATGGTAGTTGTATTTTTGGCAGACGGCTGCGAGGAAATAGAGGCTTTAACTCAGATAGATGTGCTCAGAAGGGCAAATATAGAGGTCATGGGAGTGTCCATAACCACCGAAAAGCTCATAAAGGGCGGACACGGTATAGAATTTATGGCAGATGCCACAATATATGATATAGATTTTGACAAGGTTGAAATGGTAGTGCTGCCGGGAGGTCTCAAGGGCAGGGATAACCTCATGAGCTGTCGTGAAGCCGTTACCGTATGCAAGAAGTTCAACGAGCTTGGCAAGTATGTTGCCGCAATATGCGCCTCGCCGAGCGTTTTGGGAGAAAACGGCATATTGCAGGGCAAAAAGGCAGTCTGCTATCCAGGCTTTGAAGCGCAGTGCCGCGGCGCCCAAATGATGGGCGAGCAAAAGGTCGTTACGGACGGCAATATAATAACATCCAGAGGTCCCGCAACGGCTATGGATTTTGCCCTTGAGCTTGTAAGGCTGCTCTCCGATGAAAAGACAGCCGATGACACGGCAAAGGGTATGCTCTTTAAATAAGCTTGAAAAGCTGCGGGAAATTGGACTCGGATATCTCCGTTATGTGAAGCTCGCTGAAGGCGTCGAGCACCTTCTTTTCGTCAATGCTGTATATGTAGGCAATGTCGCGGGGAGAATAAGTTTTGCTGTTGTAGTAGCTTAAGGATTTCTTGAATATCCTGCATATGTAGCTGCTCCCATTCAGCATTACGGTGGGTATCACCTCGGAGGATAGGCTTTCTATGTTTTTTGAGTCCAGTATTATATGTATTTCTTCGGGCGTTATGCTCAGCAGAGAGCTTAGCTCATTTATGTCCACATGGCTGAAGTTTGATTTTATTATGACATCCAGCTCTCTGAGCGTGGGGCATATCTCGTTGTAATATGTATTGAAAAAGCTGGCCATTGATATCCACTCCTTATATATATATTATTATATAATAGGTATAAAGCGGTTGTCCAGCTGTAAATAATGGAATTGGAGTGTTTTGCATGAATGCGTTGCAGAGATATTTTGATTACAGACAGGCTCTTATAGACCAATATGTAAAAGGAGATCTCACAAAGAAGGAATATCTCAACAAAAATCTTGAGGCTGTGCTTTCTTTAAGGGACGAGCCGTTTAAAAATGTAGATACAGTAGACAAGGGACTTTTCAACTATCAGTTTTTCAACGCTCTTGCCAAGGACGCGCGTATGGAGGTAAAGCAGCACCGCTCTAAGGAATATGTATATATCTATGAAGAACAGGTCAATTATTATTACGACCGCAAGGACGGCGCCACTCTTCGTATACTCCAGCTTCTGGATTACTGCGGAGTAAAGGCATATTTTATAAAGGTCAGGAGCAGGGAGCTTAAGCATAAGCTTTTTGAGATAGTTCTGGAGGATAAGGAAGGCATGATACTTCATTCCACCTCTGATGTGATATTAAAGCGCCTCCGCGAGGAAAACTGCTTCAGCGAGGGCGAGAAAAAATCCCTCATAGATTATTATATCAATCACAAATATTAAGAAATGGTCATGTTATGCGCAAAAGTATGAGCGCCGTGTTTTTCAAAAGGAGGCATTCTTATGATAATAGGCAGCTGTATTGTGTATATGACGGCGGAGTGGTGCAGCTCCCTGAAGGACAAGCGTATGGTCGTCAAGAGCATAATAGAAAAGGCAAAGCACAAGTTCAATATTTCCATCGCCGAGGTAGACCGACAGGACAATCACCAAGCCATTGTCATAGGCTTTGCCTGCGTTACGAACGAGGTCAGGCACGCCGATGAAATAATAGAAAATGTACTCAATTACATAGAGCGCAGCACGGACGCGGTGATAGATGATGTAGAAAGGGAAATTTTTTGAAAATAATGCTAGATTTTTATATTAGGATATGGTATAATAATCAGCAGTGTTAGTTTTAAGGAGGAAAATGTAAATGAGCACAGTTGAAAATATCGAGAAGAACAAGGTCAAGATCTCTTTTTCGGTTGACGCTGAGACCTTTGAAAAGGGTATGAATTATTCATACAACAAAAATAAGGGCTCGGTTACGATCCAGGGCTTCAGAAAGGGCAAGGCGCCCAGAAAGCTTATCGAGGCACAGTATGGCAAGGCAATATTCTATGACGACGCCATAAATTATGTACTTCCCGAGGCCTACGAAAAGGCTTTGGAGGAAAACAACGTCGAGGCCGTTTCAAAGCCGGAGATAGATGTTACCGCAATAGACGACAGCGGCGTGTCCTTTACAGCCGAGGTATGGGTAAAGCCAAAGGTAAAGCTCGGCAAATACAAGGGACTCAAGTACACCAAGAAGGATCCCAATCCCACGGATGCCGACATAGACGCAGAGCTTAAGAAGGAGCAGGAAAAGTCCGCAAGAATAGTGGATGTTACCGACAGAGCCGTAGCCATGGGCGATATAGCCAATATCGACTTCAAGGGCTATATTGATGATGTTGCCTTTGAAGGCGGCGAGGGCAAGGGCTTTGACCTTGAAATAGGCTCTCACTCTTTCATAGATAACTTTGAGGATCAGCTTGTGGGCGCAGAGATAGGTCAGGATGTAACAGTCAATGTCACCTTCCCCGAAAACTACGGTCAGAAGGAGCTTGCAGGCAAGCCCGCAAAGTTCGATGTCAAAATCAACTCCATAAAGGTAAAGGAGCTTCCCGAGCTTAACGACGAGTTCGTTCAGGACACCACAGAGTTTGAAACTCTCAAGGAATACAGAAACGATGTCTGTGGCAGACTTCTTGCCGAGAACATAAAGAGAATAGACGCAGAAAAGGAAGAGGAGCTTATAAACGCCCTCGTAGACGTATGCGAAATGGATGTTCCTCAGGCAATGATAGATTCCGATGTGGACATGAAGATACAGGAATACACATATCAGCTCCAGCAGCAGGGCATATCCATGGATATGTACCTTCAGTACATGGGTCAGACAATGGACTCAATGAGAGAAGCATATAAGCCCCTTTCGGAAAAGCACGTAAAGGCTAGGCTCGCTCTTGAGGCTGTCGCCGCTGCCGAGAAGCTCGAGGTTACGGACGATGACATAAAGGAGGAAGCTGAAAAGGTAGCCAAGTCCTACGGCATAGATTCGGAGCAGATAATGAAGAGCGAGGACTTCGTAAAGACGGTCAAGTCCGATATTCTGAGACAGAAGGCTCTTAAGGCTGTTGTGGATGCCGCTAAGGAAACCAAGAAGGAAACTAAGAAGGAAACAAAGAAATAATATTTTGGAGGTATCGGTATGAGTCTTGTACCTATTGTTGTTGAAAAAACTGCCGCAGGCGAAAGATCCTATGATATTTATTCAAGGCTTCTGCAGGACAGGATAATATTCATAGGCGAGGAAATAAATGATGTGTCGGCAAGCCTTGTTGTTGCGCAGCTTCTTTTCCTTGCCGCAGACGATCCCGACAAGGATATCAACCTTTATATAAACAGTCCGGGCGGTTCTGTCACGGCAGGTCTTGCCATATATGACACCATGCAGTATGTCAAGCCCGATGTTTCAACTATATGTATAGGTATGGCTGCAAGCATGGGAGCCTTCCTGCTTGCGGGCGGAGCAAAGGGCAAGCGCTACGCTCTCCCCAACTCCGAAATAATGATACACCAGCCCTTGGGCGGAGCCAGAGGACAGGCAAGCGATATAAAGATTCATGCCGAATATATACTTAAAATAAGGGATAAGCTAAATAAAATGCTTTCCGAAAACACAGGCAAGCCCCTTGATGTTATAGAGGCGGATACGGAGAGGGATAATTTTATGTCGGCTTATGAAGCCGAGAGCTACGGTCTTATTGATTCTGTTATAACAAAGCCTCAATAAAGGAGAGATATAATGGCATCCAAAATTGAAGATAAAAAATTGAAATGCTCATTCTGCGGCAAAAGTCAGGACATGGTAAGGCGCCTTATAGCGGGACCTCATGTATATATATGTAATGAGTGTATAGACCTCTGCCATGACCTCATACAGGATGAATATGACGATGAGAGCGTTTACACGGGCGATGGTTCGCTTCCCGTACCTGCCGAGATAAAGTCCATACTCGACGAGTATGTTATAGGTCAGGAGGACGCAAAGAAAGCTCTTGCCGTTGCAGTCTACAATCATTACAAGAGAATATCCGCCATGGACACAAAGGGCGATGTGGAGCTCCAGAAGAGCAACATACTTCTTGTGGGTCCCACAGGCGTAGGCAAGACATTGCTTGCTCAGACTATGGCAAGGCTTCTGAATGTGCCTTTTGCTATAGCCGATGCCACAAGCCTTACCGAGGCGGGCTATGTAGGCGAGGATGTTGAAAATATACTTCTCAAGATAATACAGGCTGCCGATTTCGACATAGAGAGAGCGCAGAGAGGTATCATATATATTGACGAGGTGGATAAGATAGCGCGCAAGTCCGACAATCCTTCCATAACAAGGGATGTCAGCGGCGAGGGCGTTCAGCAGGCTCTCCTCAAAATACTTGAAGGTACGGTCGCAAATGTTCCCCCGCAGGGCGGCAGAAAGCATCCTCATCAGGAATTTATACAGATAGATACCACCAATATACTCTTTATACTGGGCGGCGCCTTTGCGGGCATTGAAAAGATAATAGACAAAAGACTTACCAAAAAGGTCATAGGCTTCGGAGCCGAGGTAAAGTCCAAGAACGATATGAAAAACAGCAACATATTAAAGAATATTCTTCCGCAGGATCTCGTGAAATATGGTCTTATACCCGAGATAGTCGGCAGAATGCCCGTTGTTGCAACTCTTGAAAATCTGGACGAAAACGCCCTCGTAAGAATACTAACAGAGCCTAAGAACGCGCTTACAAAGCAGTATGAATATATGCTTAAGCTGGACGGAGCGGAGCTTGAATTTACTCCCGAGGCACTCACCGCCATAGCAAAGAAGGCTATTGAGCAGGAAACGGGCGCAAGAGGCTTAAGAGCCATTGTGGAAGGCTTTATGAGAGATATCATGTATGATATCCCCTCGGATACGACCATTGAAAAGTGTATAATCACCGAGGAAACAGTCACAAAGGGCAAGAAGCCCGAGCTCATAAGAAGCGATGGCGCGGAAAGAGTGCCTGCCATAAGACGCACAAGAAAATCCACGACTGCAAGCACAAGCATGAGCGCAGGCTGATAATATGCAAATAAAAAAAGCTGATATCGTATTTCGGTATCAGCTTTTTGTATTTATGCTAGGGTTTTGAGCATAAGAGCCACATCGAGTATATTTTTCACCTCGTCACTGTTGAATTTACATTTTTTTCATAATAATTTTCCTCTTTAACAGGTTGTCCTTTTTCCGTAAATAAATATAAGCCTCCGTTTAAAGAGGCTTTTATTTATGTATCAATTATATCAATACATCCGCAATTTCCTTAGGAAGGTCTGTTGGCAGCGTATTTGCCGTGCATATAAAGTCAATGCCGTACTTATCGCCTATAGCCTTAAATTTGGCAACAAGCTTTATAATGTCCTCGCTGTCAAGCTTCTGAACGATCTTGAAAATTCCGTCAATGTATATTTTGTTGATGTCGCTGTTCTGTGAAAGTATACCGTAAATAAATCCTATTAACTCTCTGTAATTTGCAAGGGGGAATTCCGCAACCTCTACAAATCTTACCTCATGGTCCAAATCATAAATATGTCTGCTGTCATCATCGATATAAACTACACAGCCGTGTCCTGTTCTGGCCTCGTGATTTGCCATATCAAGAAGCCTTTTAGTCTTTCCTTCACCTTTTTCACCTGCTAATATCTGTACCATAATAATCTCCTCCTTATATTTATAAGAGTATTTTTACCTGTTTTTTGATACATAAAACAGGATAAAACCAAAAAAGATATATAATATTTTGGTATTTCTATAATTATATATTCAACACATCTTGTCCCTTTCCTTTTTATTTTTGAAAAATATTATAAAAAGTTATATGTCAATTTGTTCACAATGTCAAATTATGTCTTGACAAAACTTTATTTGATAGTTTAAAATTATAAAGATATGTAATACTGCCTTACTATGGGCATTTATCATGAAAGGAAAATTTTTGATGAAAAATAATCCGATTAAAAACGACTATACAAACGAAAGCATAAGCTCTCTCAAGGGAGCCGACAGAGTGCGTCTGCGCCCGAGCGTTATTTTCGGCTCGGACGGCATAGAGGGCTGTCAGCATTCGGTGTTTGAGATACTTTCAAACGCCATAGACGAGGCAAGAGAGGGCTACGGCAAAAAAATAGAGATAACTCTGGGCAAGGACAACGACATAACGGTTTGCGACCACGGCAGAGGAATACCCGTCGACTACAACGCCAATGAGGAAAAGTACAACTGGGAGCTTCTTTTCTGCGAGATGTACGCGGGCGGAAAATATAACAACAACGCGGGCGATAACTACGAGTTCAGCTTGGGTCTCAACGGTCTGGGACTTTGCGCCACACAATACAGCTCCGAATACATGGATGTTGTAATTTACAGAGACGGCTATAAGTATGAGCTAAAGTTTGAAAAGGGCGAAAATATAGGCGGTCTTTCAAAGGAGGCAGCAAGCTCCGGAAAAACGGGATCCACCATACATTGGAAGCCCGACAGAGAGGTGTTCACCGATATAGATATACCTCTTTCGTACTATCAGGATATACTCAAAAAGCAGTGTATAGTAAACGCGGGGCTCACATTCAAGCTCACCGACGAGAGAACGGGCGAAAAATTCACTTATTGCTATCCCGAGGGCATAAAGGATTATATAAGGGAAATATCGCAGGATAAGAACTTCACCGACATACAGTATTATTCGGGCGAGGGCAAGGGCAGAGACAGAGAGGACAAGGAGGAGTATAAGCTCAAATTTGAGCTTGCTTTCTGCTTCAACAACGAGGTAAACGCCCTTGAATACTATCACAATTCCAGCTTTCTGGAGCATGGCGGTTCTCCCGACAAGGCGGTGCGTTCTGCCTTTGTTTCGGCTCTTGACAACTATCTTAAGACCAATTCGCTCTACAATAAGAGCGAAAAAAAGATAGTTTTCACGGATGTTGAGGACAGCCTTATTATAATAATAAACAGCTTTTCCACGGTTACAAGCTATGAAAATCAGACCAAGAAATCCATAACAAATAAATTCATACAGGATTATCTTACGGACTATCTCAAAAAACAGCTTGAGATATATTTCATAGAAAACAAGGCCGATGCGGACAAAATAGCTAAGCAGGCGCTTGTGAACAAGCGAAGCAGAGAGACCGCAGAAAAGACGAGAGTAAATATAAAGAAGAAGCTTACGGGCTCTCTCGATATAAACAACAGAGTTGAAAAATTCGTCAACTGCCGTTCAAAGGATGTTTCCAAAAGAGAGCTTTACATTGTTGAGGGCGATTCCGCTCTCGGCTCCGTTATGCTCGGACGCGATGCGGAATTTCAAGGCATAATGCCCTTAAGAGGCAAGATATTGAACTGTCTTAAAGCCAATTACGACAGGATATTCAAGTCGGACATAATAACCGACCTTCTCAAGGTAATGGGCTGCGGAGTAGAGATAAAGACAAAGCACAGCACGGGCAAGGATTTCAACAGCTTTGATATAAACAACCTCAGGTGGGACAAGATAATAATATGCACGGATGCCGATGTGGACGGCTTCCAGATAAGGACGCTCGTGCTCACCATGATATACAGGCTCGTGCCCGCGCTTATAGACGAACACAAGGTGTTCATTGCCGAATCTCCGCTCTATGAGATAACGGCAGGCAGCGGCAAGAAGGAAAAGACCTATTTTGCCTATACCGAAAAGGAAAAGAATGACATAATCTCAAAGATAAACGGCAGCTATAAAATACAGCGTTCTAAGGGCTTGGGCGAGAACGAGCCCGAAATGATGTGGCAGACCACAATGAACCCCGAAACAAGGCGGCTCATAATGGTAATGCCCGAGGATGCGAAGCGCACCTCCGACACCTTCGATCTGCTTCTGGGTGATAATCTCCGGGGCAGAAAGGAGCATATAGAAACAGATGGCTATAAATATATAGATCTGTCGGAGCTGAGCTAAGGAGGAAGTATTATGTCTGCAAACAAATACACACAACAACATATTACGGATACTCTTGAGCTTAACTATATGCCCTATGCTATGAGCGTAATAGTTTCCAGAGCCATACCCGAGATAGACGGCTTCAAGCCCGCCCACAGAAAGCTCCTCTACACCATGTATACAATGGGGCTTTTAAAGGGCGCAAGGACAAAGTCCACAAATGTGGTGGGTCAGACAATGAAGCTCAATCCTCACGGCGATGCCACCATATATGAAACAATGGTGAGGCTTACGAGGGGACACGATGCGCTTTTGCATCCCTTTATAGACAGCAAGGGCAGCTTCGGCAAGGTCTATTCCTCCGCTATGGCTTACGCTGCTTCAAGATATACCGAGGTAAAGCTTGACGAATTCTGCACGGAGATATTCAGGGACATAGAAAAGGACACTGTTGACCTTGTGGACAACTACGACGGCACTCTCAAAGAGCCCGTGCTTTTTCCCACGGCTTTTCCCAATGTGCTTGTAACGCCCAATAAGGGCATTGCCGTAGGCATGGCGAGCACAATTTGCAGCTTCAACCTCAGAGAGGTATGCGAAACCACCATACAGTATATCAAAAATGCGGATATAGACCTTAAGGAATATCTTAAGGCTCCCGACTTTTCCACGGGCGGAGAGATAATATACAATGCCGAGGAAATGGACAAGATATACGAAACGGGCAGGGGAAGCTTCAAGATAAGGGCAAAGTACAGATACGACAAAAAAAGCAGCATAATAGAAATATACGAGATACCCTATTCCACAAGCATAGAAGCCATTATTGACAGGATAATAGAGCTTGTGAAGCAAAATAAAATAAGGGAAATAAACGATGTCAGGAACGAAACGGACCTCAACGGTCTTAAAATAGCCATAGACATAAAGAGGAGCGCAGACCCCGAAAAGCTTATGCAGAAGCTCTATCAGCTCACACCGCTCACGGATAGCTTCAGCTGCAACTTCAACATACTTGTGAACGGCTCTCCGCGCACAATGGGCATAAAGGAAATACTCAATGAATGGATAGACTTCAGAATGTCCTGCCTTAAGCGCCGCACAGCCTACGATCTGGACAAAAAGGGTCAGAGGCTCCACCTTCTGGAGGCTCTCGAAAAGATACTTCTCGACATCGACAAGGCAATAAAGATAATAAGAGGCACCGAAGAGGACAGCATGGTTGTCCCCAACCTTATGTCGGGCTTTGATATCGACAAAGTACAGGCGGAATATGTGGCAGAAATAAAGCTCCGTAACCTCAACAAGGAGTATATTTTAAGGCAGACAAAGGCAATAGAGGACCTCAAAAAGGAAATTGCCGAGCTTGACGACATACTCCACCACGAAAGCAAGATACTCAAAATAATAATAAGCGATCTTAAAGCCATTGCCAAGAAATACGGCAAGGACAGAAGGACCGACATAATTCACGAGCACGAAATAAAGCAGACCGCCGTTGAGGACTTCATAGAGGACTATCAGGCAACGCTTTTCCTCACAAAGGAAAACTATTTAAAGAAGATAACTCAGGTGTCATTGCAGGCGTCAATGCGTGTTTCCGCCGAGCACAAGCTCAAGGAAAATGACGAGATAATACAGTCGCTTGAAGTTACAAATAAATCCGAGCTTCTCATGTTCTCCGACAAGCAGAATGTCTATAAGGTGAGATGCCACGAGCTCCCCGAGTGCAAGACAAGCAACATAGGCGAGTACCTCAACAATATTCTTGCCATGGAGACGGATGAAAAGATAGTGTATATCACACTTGCCAACGACTATAAGGGCTTTATGCTCTTTGCCTTTGAAAATGGCAAAATTGCAAAAATACCCATGTCGGCTTATGCCACAAAGACAATGCGCAAAAAGCTCATAAATGCTTACAGCCAAAAGGCTCCGCTTGCGGGCGCTCTTTATATTGCGGAGGACGAGGACATTGTGCTTGTGCGCGACAGCGACAAGGCAATGCTTGTAAACACAGCCCTGATACCCGAAAAACAGACCAAGTCCTCGGGAGGCATCACGGTATATACTCTCAAGAAAAACAGCAAGCTTACGGGCTTGCACACAAAGGAAGGCTTTGTTTCCGAGGATATAGAATATTATCGCTCCAATAAGATACCCGCAACGGGTCATTTCATAAACGACAGCGATAAATCGGCAAATAACTTCCCCAAACAACTTGACTTGTTTTAATTATTAAGCAGCCGTTTTCGGCTGCTTAAATAAACAGTATTTACATTTTCTCAGAGAGTTACAAAGAATGAAAACCAATATTTATTAAGGTGGCTTTTATATGGAAATACGAAATATGCAGCTTGATGATTATGATAAAGTATATGCTCTGTGGCTTAGCTGTTCGGGCATGGGATTGAATAACTTGGACGATTCGCGAGAAGGAATTTCCAAGTATCTTGCCCGAAATCCAAACACCTGTTTTGTTGCTGTGGAGCAAGACTGTATTGTCGGAGCAATTTTAACCGGTCATGACGGTCGCCGGGGCTATATCAGTCATACGGCGGTATCACCCGATTATCAGCGGCAAGGTATAGGCAGGCAATTAGTAGATACAGCATTGAAAGCATTAGAGGAGCAGGGGATAAATAAGGTCAATTTGGTTGTTTTTTCCAATAACGAAAAGGGAAATGCCTTCTGGGAGAAAATGGGCTTTACTATGCGTTCTGATCTTATATATCGAAATCGCAATTTAAAAGATATGGTGCGCATTGATACTTAGAGCTTTCCGTTCACAAGGAAGTTACAGATGATGAAAAACAGTAATTTAACAAACGATTAAATCAAAACTATAACAATATTTCAAAATTCAGAGAGGTAAAAAATGCAAATTCGAGAAATATGCGATATACTGAAAAATGAACTACTGAATAATGGATATAAATATGGCTTCTATCTGAATGGCATAAAATATAAACCGGATATTACAAAAGGATATGACGAGGAATTTGCCCGTGCATTGACAAACGATTATCGAATTCAAAATCCCTTAGACACAATGCGGGAAAAAATCGGCACCTGTATTGATATAACTTTATTGATGAAAACAATGCTTGCAAATTACGGCATATCAAGCAAAATATGGTTGCTCAACTATACAAAGCGCAATAAATTTCATACGATTTTGACCTTTGAAGCTGAAAGCAAAGTTGTGTATTTAGAACTGACACCACAGTCCCGAAAACCATGGTATGGAAAGGAAATAGTTTATGAGAACGAGAAAGATTTGGTTTCGGAATACAGTAAAGGAGACTGTGAAATAGAAGATATTACCAATTATGTCATAATAGGTAATCCACCGGAATTTATCCTTTCAAGATAAGGGTAAATTGTTGTATTAAGCAAATCGGTATTTGACGGTATAAAGGATTTTCTAAAAAGGAGGCACTTGTATGGAAATAAGGCAAGAACGAGCAGACGATTATAATACAGTCTTTCAGGTCGTAACGGAAGCATTTTCTCATGCAGAACATAGCGATGGAAACGAGCAGGAACTTGTGACTCTGTTGAGGGACACTCCATCCTTTATTCCAGAACTCTCGCTTGTAGCAGAGGAAGATGGCAAAATTGTGGGGCACATCCTTTTTACTAAAATCACCATAGGAGAAACCATCGAACTTGCTCTTGCGCCCCTCTCTGTTCTTCCGACATATCAACGGAGAGGAATCGGGCTGGCACTTATCTGCGAGGGTCACCGTATTGCCAGACAGTTGGGGTATAACTACTCGATAGTATTGGGTTCTCCATCATATTATCCGATTGCTGGTTATCTTCCTGCGAGCTTATATGGTATTGAAGCACCATTTGAAGTGCAGGACGAATACTACATGGCATTCAAATTACAAGATGACGTACCTCAAGTTAAGGGTATGGTCAAATATGACTCAGCCTTTGGAATTGATTGACAACTTCCAGTTTATAGGTAAGTTACAGAGAATGAAAATCGAAATTTGGGAGAATATAAAAATGAGTACACTCTATGTATCGGATTTAGATGGAACGCTGTTAAGGAGCAACGGAAGAACATCAGAATACACAAATAGTGTAATCAACCGATTGACGGAAAAGGGAATGATTTTTTCTTATGCAACAGCCCGTTCATTGACAACCGCAAAAAAAGTAACGTGTGATATAAATGCCAAAATCCCTCTGATTGTATATAATGGAGCTTTTGTAATAGATAATCTTACAGAGGATATTTTGCTTGAAAATTATTTTGATGAGTGTATCAATTTAGTATTAGATGATTTGTTTGCCAATCAAATATATCCTATTGTTTATGCATACATAGAGGGAAAGGAAAAATTTTCTTTTGTCCCTGAACGCTGTACGGTCGGAATGAATGAATTCCTTAAGAGCAGAAAGGGAGATCACCGTACCAATGCTGTAAAAACGCCAAATGATTTGAAATCGGGAAAGATTTTCTATATCACTTGTATTGATGAACCGCAAAAGCTTGAACCATTATACAGGAAATATAAGACTTCTTATCATTGCGTATATCAGACGGATCTTTATACAAAGACACAATGGCTTGAAATCATGCCTTTGCATGTTTCAAAAGCAAGGGCGATAAAACAGTTGCAGTCCCTCCTGAACTGTGAGAAATTAGTTGTGTTTGGCGATGGAAAAAATGATATAGATATGTTTGAACTGGCTGATGAGAAATATGCCGTCCAAAATGCCCATGAAGATTTGAAAAAAATAGCAACTTCCATTATTCCGGCAAATGATGAGGATGGAGTTGCAAAATGGCTTGATAAAAATTTTATTATGGGATAATCCGCTTGTCGGGAAGTTACATATAATGAAAACAGTGATCTTATAAACACACAAAAAGCAGCCGTTCGGCTGCTTTTTAAATCAAAAATTATTATAAAGATTACACATCTCAATAGCGGAAACTGCGGCGTCAAAGCCCTTATTTCCTGCCTTTGTGCCTGCTCTTTCTATAGCCTGTTCTATGTTGTCCGTTGTTACAATGCCGAATATAACGGGCACTCCCGTTTTAAGTCCTACCGTCGCTATGCCCTTTGACACCTCGTTGCAAACATAGTCGTAGTGGCTCGTTGCACCTCTTATAACAGCGCCTACGCACACAACGGCGTCAAACCTTCCGCTCTCCGCAAGCTTCTGTGCCGTGAGGGGTATCTCAAAAGCTCCCGGCACCCACACGAGCGAAATATCGTCGCTCCTTGCTCCGTGTCTTACAAAGGCGTCCTCTGCACCCGTAACGAGCTTGTTTACAATAAATTCGTTGAATCTGGATGCTACCACCGCAAATTTTTTGCCTTCAGCGATTAAATTACCTTCGATCATTTTCATTTTTGTATCCTCCTTATATATTTAATAAATGACCCATCTTTTCCTGCTTTGTGTGCATATAGAAATCGGCGCAGGGGCTGTGCTCAACTATCAAAGGCACTCTTTCCGTTACCCTTATGCCGCACTTTTCAAGCTTCTTTATTTTGTCGGGATTGTTTGTCATAAGCCTTATGCTGTCCGCACCAAGCCCCTTGAGTATCTCTGCCGCCTTGTCGTATCTTCTCATATCCTCGGGAAAGCCCAAAGCGATGTTTGCCTCCACGGTGTCCATACCCTGCCTTTGGAGCTCATACGCCTTTAGCTTGTTTATAAGACCTATGCCCCTTCCTTCCTGGCGCATATATAAAAGTATGCCTCTGCCTTCACTTGCTATCCTTTTCATTGCCTCATCATACTGCTGACCGCAGTCGCACTTGGCAGAGCCCAGAGCGTCGCCCGTGAGACATTCGGAATGTACACGGCAGAGCACGGGCTTGCCGTCGGAAATATTGCCCATGTAAAGCGCAAGGTGTTCCTTGCCCTCCATGTCGGTGTAGCCCTGAATATCAAACTCGCCGTAGCGCGTCATAAGCTTTGTTTCCACCTGCTTTGTTAGGAGCTTGCAGGGCTTTTCATCTGCCTTTTCGGGCATACCGTGTTCCTTTATGTATTCAATGAGCTGTGCTATGCTTATAAATGTGAGCTTGTGTTCCCTGCTGAATTTTATAAGCTCGGGAAGTCTTGCCATCGTGCCGTCATCCTTCATTATTTCACAGCATATTCCCGCGCTTTTAAGCCCCGCAAGCCTCATAAGGTCTACTGTAGCTTCTGTGTGTCCGCGCCTTTCGAGCACTCCGCCCTCTCTTGCCAGAAGGGGGAATATATGCCCCGGTCGCCTGAAATCCTCGGGCTTTGCATTGTCCTCAGTGAACTTCCTTGCGGTGTAGGCTCTTTCCTCTGCCGAAACCCCCGTTGTGGTGTCCTTGTGGTCTATAGATACAGTAAACGCCGTGGAATGGTTGTCGGTGTTTTCCTTCACCATCTGCGGCAGCATCAGCCTATCCATGAAATCCTCGTCCGCAGGCAGACATATTATGCCCCTTGCGTACTTTGCTATGAAGTTCATGGCTTCCGTAGTCATATATTCTGCGGACATTATGAGGTCGCCCTCGTTTTCTCTGTCCTCGTCGTCTATTGCCATTATCATCTTGCCCTGTTTTATATCCTCCAGAGCCTTTTCAACGGTGTCGAATTCGAACATATACATAACCTCCTAAAAACCGTATTCTCTCAGAAAATCTTCCGTAATACCGCTTTTTTTGCTGTCGTCAAAGCTCATGAGCTTTTCGACATATTTTCCTATCAAATCATTTTCAATGTTTATGCTTTCGCCCGTTCTTTTTGATGTAAGCGTGGTGTTCTGCTGTGTGTGGGGTATTATGGACACCTTGAAACAGCCTTCGTCTGCATATGCCACCGTAAGGCTCACGCCGTCCAGAGCCACCGAGCCCTTCATTACTATATATTTAAGTATGCTTTTGTCGGCTTTTATAGTCAGCCATATGGCAATGCCGTCGTTTTTTATATCCGTAATAACTCCCGTGCCGTCTATATGTCCGCTCACTATATGTCCGCCGAACCTTCCGTTTGCGGACATGGCGCGCTCGGTATTCACCCTGTCGCCCGCTTTTAGCTTTTCAAGATTGGTCCTGCTGTAGGTCTCGTTCATGACATCCAGCGTTATGCTGTTCTTGGTGAAGTGAGTTACGGTAAGACATACGCCGTTCACGGCTATGCTGTCGCCTATATGTATATCCTCCGTTATTTTGTTCACACCCACCACAAGGGGAGTGCCCGCCTTTATAACGGTGCCCGTTTCTTCGATTATTCCCGTAAACAAATTTTTCACCTCAAATCACCGCATATAAGTATGTCGCCTTCAATAGACCTAATGCTTATGTTCTCAAGCATAACGGCGTCCTTCATAAGCTCTATTCCCTTGCCCTCTATGGGCGTCACTGCGTCCCTTCCGCCTATTAGCTTTGGCGCTATGAAGAACACAGCCTTGTCAATGAGTCCGTTTTCAAGCATTGAATAATTGAGCGTACCTCCGCCCTCCAGCAGTATGCTGTCTATTTTAAGCTCTCCGAGCCTTTTCATAAGCTCCTTAAGATCTACTCTGCCGTCATTTTGTTTTGTTACTATCACCCTTGCGCCCACGGCTTCGAGCGCTTTTTTCTTTTCATTATCGCAGCCCTCCGCCGCGGCTATTATACATTCTCCGCCCTTAAGCACATTTGCTTTAAGGGGTGTGCGAAGCCTTGAATCCACTATTATTTTAATGGGATCTACACCGCCCTCTATACGGCAATTGAGCCTCGGGTCGTCCTTTAATACGGTATTTATGCCCACCATTATGCCCTTAAGAGCGTGGCGCATACGCTGTACCGTGAGCCTTGAGCCTTCGTTTGACACCCATTTTGAATCTCCCGTATATGTAGCTATTTTTCCGTCAAGCGTCATTGCGCTTTTTAAAACCACATAGGGCAGTTTTGTTGTTATATATTTAAAAAATATGGAGTTAAGGGCATCGCATTCCTTTTTCATGACGCCCGTTACCACTTCTATTCCTGCATCCTTCAGCATTTTTATACCTCTGCCTGCCACTAGGGGATTGGGGTCGTCCGAGCCTATGTATACCTTTTTTATGCCGTGCTCTATTATAGCCTTTGCGCAGGGCGGAGTGTGTCCGTAATGACTGCATGGCTCCAGTGTAACATACATCTCGGCGCCTGCTGTGTCCTCCTTTGCGCTTTCAAAGGCGTTCACCTCGGCATGATTGGTGCCGTATTTCTTGTGCCGGCCTTCGCCTATTATCCTGCCGTTTTTAACTATCACCGCGCCCACAAGCGGATTGGGCGATACATAGCCTTCGCCTTTTTTTGCAAGCTCTATGGCTCTTTCCATAAATTCCATAATTACCGACCCTTTCGGAATAAAAACAAAAATATCCCCGACAAAACGGGGATAAGACTTCAAATAAAAAGACCCGAGCCAAAAACTCGGGGTCAGATTGCATTATAATCTTCTCTCATCCAGACTTTACTGTCGGCTCAGGAGTCTCACCTGATCGTGCCATATGGCTTGCGGGCTGTAACCGCCGGTATTGAATTTCACAAATCCCCGAAGAACAGTATTTAAAACATTTCTTAATTTTAGTATAGCACTTTATTTCAATTTGTCAACACCAAATCCTTAATTATTCCGTAGCTTTTGAATTTTGTGTCTATGTGGTATTCGATATATTTTTCTATGAAGCCTTCAAGCTCCTCGGCGTATTCCTTTTCAAGCGTTATGCGAAAGGCTTCTCCGAGCTTTGCCGACAGTATGTATTCCACAGCCGAAAGCGCAGGCTCGCTTAGCCTATATTCCTTTATTTCCTCCTCCTCGGGTCTGTAGCCAAGTATGTCCAGAAACCTAAGCTGAAATATTATCCCCGTGTTCCTTGCGCTTTTGCTGTCCTTTGAAAGATATTGCAGAGCCTTCAGAAACAAAAGCAAAGCGCCGTTTTCCTCCACATTTTCAAGCATTGTTCTGTCTATAAGCTCCGCAAAGTACGAGGCGTATGCCGCCGCGGCAATGTCCGTGCGTATGCCGTAAAAGCTTTCTATTACATCGCCCGACATGAGGGTAGGGGTCTTTGTGGCTGTCCTTATCAAAAAATCGCCGTATGTAAAAATTGAGGAACAGGCAAGGAACTTGCTTTTTGTGTTCCTTGCGCCCTTGGCAAATACGGATATCTTGCCTCTGTCCTTTGCAAATATAGTCAGAAACTTGTCCGCCTCACCCGAAAATCCCTCACGGATCACTATTCCCCGTATCTTTTCCGAACTCATAGTCTGTTTCTCCCGCGTCGCTTTGTTTTTTATATGCCAGATAAAAATCTATATTTCCGCTTTTTTCAAATAAATTCCAAAAGAAATCCTTCATAGCCTGAATTCCTCCTTCTGTTATTAGCTTTTGTATTTAAAGCGGATGTATTCCGATAAAAATATGGAAGTTTATTTATATGTTCTTGGCATCGTAGCCGAAATTCTTAAGCAGTATATCGCTGTCGCGCCAGTCCTTTTTGACCTTTATCCACAGCTGCAGATTTATATGCGAACCCAAAAATCTTTGTATGTCCCGCCTTGCGTTTGAGCCTATTTTTTTGAGCATAGAGCCCTGTTTGCCTATTATTATGCCCTTGTGGCTGTCTCTTTCGCAGTATATTGTGGCTTCTATGTCCGTTATGTCCTTTCCCTGCCTGTCCTTCATGGAGGTTATCTCCACGGCTATGCCGTGCGGTATCTCATCCTGAAGAAGATAGAGAGCCTTTTCTCTTATTATTTCCGACACTATCTGTCTTTCGGGCTGATCCGTTATCATATCCTCGGGGAAGTATTTTGGACCTTCGGGCAGATATTTTTCTATATTCTTTAAAAGAAGCTCCTTGTTGTCGCCCTTTAATGCGGATATGGGTATTATCTCCACAAAGTCATATTCCCTCCTGTAGCTTTCTATAACGCCCAGAAGCACGGGCTTATCCACCGTGTCTATTTTGTTTATTATGAGGAACACGGGGGTTTTGACTCTTTCAAGCCTTTCTATTATGGCTCTGTCGCTGTCCTTTATCTTTTCGTACGGCTCTATGAGATACATCACTATGTCCACATCGTTAAGAGCGTTTTCGGCGCTTTTTACCATGTAGTCGCCCAGCTTTGACTTTGCCTTATGTATTCCGGGAGTGTCCACAAATATCGCCTGCATACTCTCCGTTGTGAGTATGGACTGTATTTTGTTCCTCGTTGTCTGCGGCTTGCTTGAAATTATGGATATCTTTTCGCCTATCAGCAGATTCATAAGTGTGGATTTTCCCACATTGGGTCTGCCTATAAGCGAAACCACTCCCGAATAAAATTTATTGCTCATCCTTTTGTCCTTTCTCGTTTTCCTTTTCCTTAAGCTTGTCCCTTATGGCTTTGAAGTCCTCCCAGGCGTCTCTTTTCTTGCTTTCATCTCTTAAAAGCGCCGATGGGTGATATGTGGCTATTATGTCTATACCCTTTTTGTTGTGCCACACTCCTCTGCCCCTCGTTATTCTGAAATCGGGCGCTATTATAGCCTTTGCCGCTATCCTTCCAAGACATACTATAATTTCGGGTCTTATAAGCTTAAACTGCACTCTAAGATATTTTATGCAGGCGTCCTGTTCGTCGGGCAGGGGATCTCTGTTGTTGGGCGGACGGCATTTCACAATGTTTGCTATGTACACCTTGCTTCTGTCAAGTCCTATAGCAGCAAGCATTTTGTCCAGAAGCTGACCCGCAGCGCCCACAAAGGGCTCGCCCTGCATATCCTCGTAATATCCGGGACCCTCGCCCACAAATAGTATGCGGCTTTTTCTGTCGCCTACGCCTATCACCACATTGTGCCGAGCTTCTCCCAGTCGGCAGTTGTGGCAGTTATGACATAAATATTCAAGCTCTTCCCAAGTCATATCATCACCCGTAATTCCTATCTCTTAAGCCCCAGAGCCTCGAGTATGTTCTCCTGCTTTTTGAACATTACCTTTTCCTCGGCTTCCGTCATGTGGTCGTAGCCCAGCAGATGAAGCATACTGTGAGCCGTCAGAAAGCCTATTTCTCTTTCAAGCGAATGTCCGTATTCCTTAGCCTGTTCCTCCGCCTTGTCAATGCTTATGACTATATCGCCCAGATACACCTTTGAGCCGTCCTGCGGCAGGCTTTCTTTTTCGTAGTCTATAAGCGGAAATGAGAGTACATCCGTAGGTCTGTCTATACCTCTGTGCTTTAAATTGAGCGCGTGTATGTCGTCATTATACACTATGCACACGCTTACCTCGCAGTCGTCCTGTATGCCCTCGTATGAAAGGCTTTCCTTTATTACCTTCTCTATAAGCTCTTGCTTGACGGCTTTTTCTGTGCTGTTTTCAAATAATACCGTCATTTTACTTTACCTCTTTTTTGTTGTTCTTTTCATAGCTTTCATATGCCGATATTATCCTCTGTACAAGAGGGTGACGCACAACATCCTTGTTTGTGAGCGTGCATATCCTTATGTCCTCTATATCTCCGAGTATGCTCACTGCCTCCACTAATCCCGATTTTTTACCTCTCGGCAGGTCTATCTGTGTTATGTCGCCCGTTATTACCGCCTTAGAACCGTATCCGAGCCTTGTCAGAAACATTTTCATCTGCTCGGGTGTGGTGTTCTGCGCCTCGTCGAGAACTATAAAGGAATTGTCGAGCGTCCTTCCTCTCATATATGCAAGGGGAGCTACCTCAATGGCGCCCTTTTCCATATTCTTAATGAATGTCTCCGCACCCATTATTTCATAGAGAGCGTCATAAAGCGGTCTTAAATAAGGGTCCACCTTGTCCTGAAGGTCGCCCGGCAGAAAGCCCAGATTTTCGCCCGCCTCTATTGCGGGTCTTGTAAGTATGATTCTGTTCACATCGCCGTTTTTAAAAGCCGTTATAGCCATAGCCATGGCAAGATATGTCTTGCCCGTTCCCGCGGGGCCTACGCCGAAAACGACTGTGTTGTGCCTTATGGAGTCAACATAGAACTTCTGACCGAGTGTCTTTGGTCGTAATATCCTGCCGTTCACGGTCATACATATGGTATCGTTCTTGAGCCTGTCGACCTCCTCAGCCTTGTTTTCGCGCACCTCGGTTATTATATATCCAAGGCTCTGCTCATCGATGCTTTCGCCCGCCTCTATAAGCTTTGTCATTGAGCTTATGGCGCTCAGAGTACGCTCTATGTTTTCCGCCTCTCCGCTTATCTCAATGTCATCGCCCCTGTTTATTATACTCACTTCAAACTCCGATTCAAGTCTTTTTATGTTTGAATCGAAGCTTCCGAAAAGAGCCGATATAATGTTAGCCGATACCTGAATTTTCCGTTGTTCCATTAAGTGTGTTTCCTCCTGTGTCTGTGTGTGGTATTTCTTTTCCTATATTTTCATCGGATATTATCTCGGCATTTACGCTCAGGCTTTCCTTGCCCTCGGAATATTTTGTTTTCACCGATAGTATATCCGAGCTTATGTCATAATTTTGCGCAATAAACTCCGTTATATGTACGGAAGCCTCTTTTTTTACCGTCTCAATGTCTCTTTTTATGCTTTTGTCTATATATTCGCTGTATATATCCTTATATATGAAAAAGGGCAGGGGACAGTCCTCACCGAGACCGAGCCGTATTATCTCCTTTGAGCTTTCGCCCGACAAAAAGGGCTTTGCGCCTTTTATACATATTTTCTTATATGCCGTGCCAATAAAAACCGCCGTTCTTTTGCGTCCCGTATATTCTCTTTTGCTTATGGTGTACGGCACCGTAAACGAATAATTCCGCGTCACTATGCCTCTTACATTTCCCTTTGCCTTTACAATGTCCGTCACGGGCGTTTCCTCCGTTCCCGCCGGCACAAGCTGGGCGGATATGAGCACATCGCCCTTTTTAACTATGTCGTTTTTCTTTACCATGGGCGTGCCTTTTTCGGTCACCACGGACGATATCCTGCACTGCGCCGCAGAAACTATGTCGCAGGCATCGCTGTCCGTCACGGCGTTTACGCTCGGTTTATCCTCCGCAAGTCTTATATGCACTCTGCTCCCCTTAAGGCTTATGTTTATCCAGGCTATATTTTTGTATTTTATCCTCAGAGCCTCGGCTATTTTTTTGTAGTCGGGAGAACTTTTGTCGCATAGCTCATAAAGTCCGTTGCTTTTGCAGGTATCGAGTATGGAATGCTTGCTTATAGAGGAGCAGCCCGTTATATCTATTATCCATACCCTCTGCGCAAGAGCGTATATGAGAGCTAAAGACAAAAATATACCAACGGTATACGGTATATTTCTTTTCATAAATAAAAGCGTTCGGTAAAATCCGTTTTTATTTATTATCCTGAGTCGGCATTTGTATCTTCTGCAAAGCAGAGCAAATGCCTTTAGGTCTTCGGGCAGAAGCTCCGCTTCGGCAGCATTCCTGTCCTTTTTGACCTGTCTTATAACAATGCCCGAAATAAGCGCTTTATTTAAGAGTTTTTCTATATTGTACCCCTTTATAGAGATTATAACATATCCGTTAAAAAATTTCCATAGTTTACTTATATAAATCACTCCAAAATTTTATCAAATTTAAAAGAACTGAAATTTCCCTTTACGAGTATATATTCGCGGGTCATTTCGGCTATGGCTATTTTTTTGCCCTCTGCCGTCATAGTGCCCGAGCTGAATTTTATTATTATGCTTTCGGGCGTTATAAGCTTTATGCCTTTGTGGTTTTCTATATACAGACTTTTTGCACCCGTTATTTCTATTTTGGGCTGAGATGATATCACCTCGGAGGGTATTCCTGTCTTTTCGGATATTTTGCTCACTATATTATTCATAGGCATACCTCCGTTCTTATAAATTTTATGTAATATATTTGTAAATATGATATTGTACACTTGTGTTTTTGTCCGTTTTGTTTTATAATCAAGTTATGATATCACTTTAAGCGGAGGTATAAATATGAGCAATTTTTATTATAATACAGACAGCCCCCTCATAACTCTGGAGGAGGGCAAAAACTACAGAAAGATACTCGCTCATGACGGCAAGGTCATGCTTGTGGAGGTATTCTTTGAGGACTACTACGATGCGCCTGTCCATACTCATCCTCACGAGCAGGCATCCTATTGTCTTGAGGGCGAGTTTGAATTCAGGATAGGCGATGAGGTAAAGACAATAAAGCAGGGCGACACGGTATATATGCCCGCTGATGTGCCTCATGGATGCAGGCTGCTTACACCTAAGGGTAGGCTGCTTGATATATTTACTCCTCAGAGGGAGGACTTCCTCGGTTAATGAAAACTACTTTTGCCAAGACCTTCACCTATTACATTATTATGATAATAGTGTCGTTTTTTCTCTTGAGCTTAGGATTTACAGAGATATACAGAGGTTATTTCTACAATGACCAAAAGGACGAGCTTTTAAAGCAGGCAATGAAGATATCCGATGTCTATAACGAAAGCTATATAGACGGGCGCTTTGATATGGATGCGTTCCATGATGAGATAAATATACTTGACAAGTATATGGACTACAGCTTTTTTGTGACGGATAAGGATCTCAGGATAATAACAAGGTCAAAGGATATAGCAGTACATACAGACAATGTTATCGACAAATTTTATGGTTATAATGATGTTTCTGAGGGTCATATACAGTGGCTCCAGGGCAATATAGGCGATCTTTATTCAAACAATCGCTATATACTTTGC
The DNA here is from genome assembly GCA_947627425.1 of uncultured Clostridia bacterium. GTDB lineage: Bacteria > Bacillota > Clostridia > Lachnospirales > CAG-274 > Gallispira. The sequence goes on from CANQVZ010000004.1 coordinate 24,743, forward strand.
TATCCCATAAACCGTAAAGCCAATGTGGAGGCAATAGCCTTTGTGAGCGTTCCCCTAACGGCTCTCAGCAAAAATATAAACAGAGTTTATATCATAATCGCTTTTTTCCTTATACTTTCCGCCATTCTGGGCTTCGTCACAATATACTGGGCGGTAAGTGAATTTGTAATGCCGTTAAAAAGGCTCAACATAGCGGCAAACCACATATCGCGCGGAAATTTTGACGAGAGGATAGAGGTCACGGACAATATAGATGATGAGATGTCGGAGCTTTACAAGAGCTTCAACCTAATGGCAGAAAATCTGGAGAGCCTTGAGGAAAGACGGCGCGAGGTCGTTTCAAACATATCTCACGATTTGCGTTCGCCCATCACATCCATAAGAGGCTTTCTACAGGCTATGCTTGACGGTACTATAACAGAGGATAAGTATAGGCGGTATCTTGAAATTATCTATAACGAAACAGGCAGGCTCAATCAGCTTTCCGACAGTATACTACAGCTCAATACCATAGGCGATGTATCGGAACAGCTTGAAAAGACGGTATTCAATGTAAATACCGTTATATCGGATGTGTTGAATCTTATGAAGGTGAGGTCAATACCGAAGGGAATAGAGCTAAGAACAGATTTTTCAAGGGATGTTATGATGGTAAATGCTGATGAGGACAAGGTAAAGCGTATCATCATAAACCTTGTGGACAATGCCATAAAGTTTACAGAAAAGGGAAGTGTTACAGTAGGTTCACACAAATCAAATCATAAGGTATATATATCGGTAAAGGATACGGGCATAGGACTTACCGATGAAGAAAAGGCAAGGGTGTTCGAGCGCTTTTACAAAGCCGATACCTCAAGAGGCATGGATAAGAGCGGCAGCGGACTCGGACTTGCGATAGTGCATGAATTCATAAAGGCGCACGACCAGACCATAGAGGTAAAAAGCGCCAAGGGCGAGGGCACGGAATTTATATTCACCCTCGATCCGGCTTTGAAATAACAGTATAAATGTAAATTTTGTGTAAATTCTTGCAAATATATGTTGTCATAGGAAAATAAATAAAATATTATATTTTTGTTAGAGACAATAAGCTGTGTATTTCGACAGGTGAAGCAATGCAAGACAAAAAGAGGACAAAAGAGGGCAATATAATAAAAACTATATGCGGCAATTGCGGGTTCACTCTCATAGAGATAATAGTGGTACTTGTGATAGCCGCTATTTTAATGAGTATAACCGTTCCCGGAGTTGTGGGGTATATAAGAAGGGCAGGTCATGTTTCAGTCACGGAAGAATGCAGACAAACCGTTGATGCGTCTATGCTCATATTAAGCGACAGAACATCGCCTTATACCTACATAACCGCTGATGAGATGTCAAAAATAAAAGAGCTTTCGGGCGCAGACGGAATTATAATAAGCATAAAAGGCGGCACCAAGGATATTGTTGACTATCTGGAGTATAAAAGCGTTGGCGGCACTGTCGTTGTATACGAAAACGGAGCATATACCGTTAAGGATGAGAGCAGCGAAGAGAACACCAAAAATGAAAACGGCAATACGGAAAACAATACCGAAAAAACCGAGGAACAGTTTGATCCGGTCACGGAGAAAATTACTGAAACTACATCAGCCGAGGCGCAGAATAAAGCTCTTAGGATAAGAGATAAAGACGATAAAGATCACTATACATCGGATAATGTGATAGCATGGGAAAGCCTGAAAACAAATGCTCGTGCAAGTCTTGATAAAGGCAGCGTATACAGACAAGGCGATAGATATTATGTATGTGTTGCCAACATGGATATAAACACTAACAATGTCAATTCTCTTTCGGAAATACAAAACGGCATACTTATAGAAATAAGCGAAAGCACCAATATATATACCCATGATTTTTACATTTCAAATGGGGAAAATAGAATAGACTTATCAAAAGGTGATATGAAATATGATGAGGGGAAATATTATATATGCAGCTATCTCTCTACGGATGAACTGAATAATACATTATATAATTGTTATTATGCAGATAATTTTTGGACGGAAATAAGCAATAAATATTTTGTATTTCATAAAAACGGCGCTGAATAACAGCGCTGTTTTGTCGTAGAATTATAGATCTTTCAACTCTCTTTCTATATCCTCTTTTTTTACCGTGCTCAGAGCGGATATATATCCTCCGAGAGCCTTATCAAAATATTCTTTGGCTTTTTTGTTGTCATTTCTTTTTTTGCATATCATGCCCATGTAATAAAGACTTTCCGTCATGTTTTCTCTTATGCCCAGTGCCTTTTTAAAATATTCCTCCGCTTTTTCCATATCGCCCTTGCTGTAGTATATCTGTCCCATGTTATCCCAGGCGGGAGCATAGCCGTTGTTGTCCTCAAGAGCCTTCTTTGTAAGCTCCTCCGCTTTGTCCGTATCGCCCTTTAAAAGATAAAAATATGCAAGCGTAGTAAGCGTGTTGGGATTTATATAATTAAATTTTTTCTGCAAATTCTCTATTTCCTCTATAGCCTTGTCAAGGTCACCCATCACCCAATAACAGCTTGATACAGCCAGCGGTATTAACTTTTCAAAAAGCACCTTGTTGTTTATCCTTTCGGCTCTTTTGAATACACCGAGAGCTTCCTCCGCACGCCCCTCGTGCAGAGCGTCAAGCGCATAGTTGTAAAGCGCCTTCACATTTCTTGTGTTCCGCTTTACGGCTATTTTGTAAAATTTCTTTGCCTTGTCGGGCTTTCTGAAAAAATAAAACATATTGCCTATCATGCCCAGCACATAGTTGTGGCATACTATGGCGCTTGCCAGCATAAACACCAGAAATGCGGGTATGAGCCACCATTCCGACATTTTTTTGAAGTACACAAGTATTATAAAGGCGAGCATCATATATCCCAGAAGTACGCCTCTCCAGTATTTCACAAGGTCAATTTTCTGCGTTCTCTTGTTCATTTGTTTTTCTTCCTTCTAGCTTTAGTTTTTTTCTTTTCAACGGAATAACCGAATTTGCCGAGCTTTTTACCAAGTCCGAAATATTCCCCGTGAGAATAGCATATCGGTCTTGACTTTTCAAATTCAAATTTTCCGTTTTCTTTCATATATTTTTCGTCCGCATCAGCGCCCAATATCTCTGCCATAAATATGTGATGTGAGCCAAGCTCCTTTATTTCAACCACCCTGCATTCAATGGATATGGGGCTTTCCTTTATTATGGGACAGCTTATATATTGAGCCTTTTCCTTTGTAAGTCCCGTTTCCTTGAATTTGTCATAGTCCCGTCCGCTTCTCACTCCGCACCAGTCGGTGGCTCTTGCAAGCTCCTCCGTGGTTATGTTTATTGCAAATTCTCCGCTTTCCTTTATAATATTGTAGGAATATCTTTCGGGTCTCACGGAGATATATGTCATAGCGGGATCGGAATTTATGGTTCCCGTCCATGCAATGGTTATTATGTTGCTTTTTTCCATGCTGCCGCAGCTGACCATAACAACGGGTACGGGATAAAGTATTGTGCCGGGCTTCCATATCTGTTTTGCCATATGCTGCCTCCTTATCACTTTTATATTAGTATACAACATTTTTTTGTTATTTTCAATTGATATTGTAAAGATAAAATGTTAATATATATTTATATATATTTTTTATTGCAGAATGAGGAATTAAAATGAATTTACCCCTTGAATATACGGAAAAAATGAAAAGGCTTCTCGGTGATGAGTATGAGCTTTATATTGAAAGCTTTTCTCAGCCGAGGCTGTACGGACTTAGGGCAAACAGCCTTAAGATAAGTCCCGAAAAGCTTAAAAACAGTGTGGATTGGGAACTTTTGCCCGTGCCGTGGTGCAAGGAGGGCTTTTATTACGACGGCGAAAATGTACGCCCCGCAAAGCATCCGTATTATACAGCAGGGCTTTATTACATACAGGAGCCGTCGGCAATGTCCACGGGAGCCATGCTCCCCGTAAAGCCGGGAGACAGGGTTATTGACCTCTGCGCAGCTCCGGGAGGCAAAAGCACGCAGATAGGCGCAAAGCTCAAGGGAGAGGGTATACTTGTGAGCAACGACATAAGCGCATCGCGCTGTCTTGCTCTTCTCAAAAATATAGAGCTTAGCGGTATTTCCAACGCCATAATTACAAATGAAGAGCCGTCTAAGCTTGCAAAACGCTTCAAGGGCTTTTTCAACCGCGTTGTGGTCGACGCGCCCTGCAGCGGCGAAGGTATGTTCAGAAAGGACGATATGGCGGTCAGAAGCTGGAAAACGCATAAAACGGAGCTTTGCTGTAAGCTCCAGAGAGAAATTCTCAAAGCTGCCGCCGAGCTTCTGAGCGGAGACGGAATAATTGCCTATTCCACCTGCACATTTGCGCCCGAGGAGGACGAGGGCATGATACAGGAATTTCTGAATGCAAATCCCGACTTCGAGCTTATGGACTTTGACAAAAGCTCCGGCTTTTCGGACGGCAGGTCGGACTGGATCGAAAACGGCAGCGACGAGCTGAAAAAATGCGGAAGACTTATGCCCTATAAGGTGAAGGGCGAGGGGCATTTTCTCTGTCTTTTGCATAAAAAGGGCGAGGATATCCCGCCTGAACTTCCAAAGGACAGAACGGCGCCAAAAAAGCTTTTGAAGGATTATTACGAATTTGCGGAAAGAACAATGACCAATATTACGGAGGATAACCTTATAATGCATAAGGAAAGTCTTTTCTCCGTGCCTTACTGCCTTGATCTGAGCGCTCTCAGAGTAAAAAGAAGCGGTCTTTACTTGGGCGAATGCAAAAAAAATCGCTTTGAGCCAAGTCAGGCATACGCTATGACGCTCAAAAAGGAAGATGTAAAAAACAGCATAGATCTAAGTCTTGTAGACGATAGGCTTGAAAGATATTTAAGAGGCGAGAGCTTCAATGCCGAATGTGAAGACGGCTGGGCGCTCGTGTGCGTTGAAAGCCATCCGCTGGGCTGGGGAAAGGTAGTAAAGGGCAGACTTAAGAATAAGTTCCTGCCGGGTTGGATGAACAGATAAATTTCAGAGGTGCAAAATGGATTTTTTACCCGTAACCTATGACGAAATGAAAAAAAGAGGCTGGGAGCAGCCCGACTTTATATATGTGAGCGGTGACGCCTATGTGGATCATCCGTCCTTCGGCATGGCTATAATCACACGGCTTTTGGAAAGCCGAGGATATAAGGTGTGCGTCATACCCCAACCCGACTGGCACAGTGCGGAGGATTTCAAGCGCTTCGGAAAGCCCCGTCTTGCCTTTCTCGTGAGCGGAGGCAACATTGACTCTATGGTAAACCATTATTCCGTTGCCAAAAAGAAAAGAGAAAAAGACCTGTATTCTCCGGGAGGCGAGGGCGGATACAGACCCGACAGGGCAGTGATAGTATACTGCCAGAGGATAAGAGAGGCATACGGCAAGGATGTCGCCATATTGATAGGCGGTATAGAGGCAAGCTTAAGACGGCTGTCACACTATGATTATTGGGACAACAAGGTAAGGCGTTCCATACTTTTGGATTCGCAGGCGGATATACTCATGTACGGCATGGGCGAGCACCAAATAATTGAGCTTGCCGAGGCGCTCGACGGAGGACTTAAAGCCGAGGACATAACATATGTAAGAGGCACGGTGTATAAAGCCAAAAGCCTTGAAAATATATATGAGGATTATATAGAGCTGCCGTCATTCGAGGATGTAAGCGCGGATAAAAAGACATATGCAGGGAGTTTTTTAAAGCAGTATCAAAATACCGACGCAGTGACGGCAAATATTCTGGTCGAGCCTTATAAGGATTGCTATGTAGTTCAGAATAAACCGTCATTGCCGCTCAGCCGCGAGGAGTTTGACAACAGCTATTCCCTGCCTTATATGCGCACCTTTCATCCCATGTACATTGAAAAGGGAGGAATACCCGCGATAGATGAGGTGCGTTTCAGCATAATAAGCAACAGAGGCTGCTTCGGCAACTGCAATTTCTGCGCTCTTGCCTTCCACCAGGGCAGGGTGATACAGTCGAGAAGTCACGACTCTATAATTTCGGAAGCCGAGAAAATAACAAAAGAGCCGGATTTTAAGGGCTATATACATGATGTGGGCGGACCCACTGCCAATTTCAGACAGCCTGCCTGCAAAAAACAGCTCACTGAAGGCGCCTGCCTGAACAGACAGTGCCTTTTCCCCACTGCGTGCAAAAATCTCGATGTAGACCACAGCGACTATGTTAAGCTTCTCAGAAAGCTCAGAGCTTTGCCAAAGGTCAAAAAGGTATTTGTGCGTTCGGGCATAAGATACGACTATCTCATATATGATGAGGATGAAACATTTTTCAGGGAGCTGTGTCAATATCATGTCAGCGGTCAGCTTAAGGTCGCGCCCGAACATATCTCTCCCGAGGTGCTCGAAAAAATGGGCAAGCCCTCTCGGAAGGTATACGAAAGCTTTACAAAGAGGTTTTACGAAATAAACAGGAAAATAGGCAAGGAGCAGTATCTTGTGCCGTATCTCATGAGCTCGCATCCCGGCAGCACGCTCAAATCTGCCGTTGAGCTTGCCGAGTATCTGAGAGATACAGGCAGTATGCCCGAACAGGTGCAGGATTTCTATCCCACTCCGGGCACGCTTTCCACCTGTATGTTCTATACGGGACTTGACCCAAGAACAATGCAGGAGGTCTACATTCCGCGCTCGCCTCACGAAAAGGCAATGCAGAGAGCGCTCATACAGTACAGACTTCCCCGCAATTATGACCTTGTTTACGAGGCTTTGCATAAGGCGGGCAGGACAGACCTCATAGGCTATGACAAGCACTGTCTCATACGCCCCAAAAAGAATGTCCCTGAGCAGAATAAAAGGTCTGTGGAACAAAGGAAGAAAAAAACAATAAGAAATATACATAAGAAAAAAGGTGCAAGGTAAATGTTTTTAAAGATAATAAAAAAGGATCCCGTTCTTTTTGCGGCTCTTTTCTGCGCGGTGATATCGGCTGTTTTTGTACTCCCCGACAGACAATATATAGAGTACATAGATTACAGAACGATAGGGCTTTTGTTCTGCCTCATGTCCGTTGTGGCAGGCTTCAGCTCCATGGGGCTTATAAAATATATGGCGGAAAAGATATTGTCTATGGTCAGCAATACAAGAACTCTCGTGTTTGTGCTCTGGATGCTCTGTTTCTTTTCATCCATGCTCATTACAAACGATGTGGCGCTCATAACCTTTGTGCCCCTAGCCATAGCAATACTCACACTCTGCAAAAAGAAAAATCTTATAATATATGCTCTTGTGCTCCAGACGGCGGCGGCGAACATGGGCAGTATGCTCACTCCCGTGGGCAATCCTCAGAATCTTTATCTTTACGGCAAATTCAACATACCCACGGGCGAATTTTTTTCGATAACTCTCCCAGTCATACTTTTAAGCTTTGTCATTCTTGCCGTTATGACATTCGGAGTGCCGTCCGAAAAAATTTCGGCTAAGCTCGAAAGTCAAAAGACGGACATAAAAAAGGTCAATATCATTGTGTATTCAATGCTTGCCGTTGTGTCGCTCCTTTCGGTGGTAAGGCTTGCCGATTGGCGTATAGCCGTCGTTCTGACTGCCCTTGCACTTTTGGCATTCGATCGCAAAACGCTTAGATCGGTGGATTGGCTTCTGCTTCTTACCTTCTGCGCCTTTTTTGTGTTTGTGGGCAATATAGAGCGAATTGCATTCATAAAAAATTTCATAGAGGGAATAATAAACAAAAGCGCCTTCGGCACATCTCTTATAGCAAGTCAGATAATAAGCAATGTACCCGCCGCAGTAGTTTTGAGCGGTTTTACACAAAATTACAGAGCGCTTGTTCTGGGTACGGACATAGGAGGCTTGGGCAGTCTTATAGCGTCCCTTGCCAGTCTCATTTCGTTTAAATTTTATACAAAAATAAAGGGGGCGGATGTCAAACGCTACATAACCGTTTTTACTGTCGTAAATGTAGTATTTCTGATGTTTTTGGTACTATTTTATGTACTTGGTATAATAAAATAAATATACAAAATTTAGTTATTTTGCATAAAAATTGAATATCTTTTTGTGCAGTCTTACAGAAAACATTTTAAATGAATTATTACACTTGACCTAAAGTTGAGTTTATGTTGTATAATTTAATTAAGCTAAATAAGCTGTGCTATTTATGGGGTTTGATTATTTTGGGTAAGAACCTTATACCTATTTTTATATTGGGGGACGGTGAATATTATGGAGGGTAAAACATACTCTATAGGTGAGGTATCCAGAATACTTAATATTCCTATTTCTACAATAAGATATTATGACAAGCAGGGTCTGCTGCCTTTGATAAAGCGTTCCGGGGGAAATATGCGTATTTTCGACGAGGACGATCTGTCATGGCTCAAGCTTTTGGAATGTCTTAAAGGCACAGGAATGCAGCTCAATGATATTAAAACCTATTTCAGACTTTGCAGAGAAGGTCGCTCCACCTATAAGGAGCGCTACGAAATGCTCTTGAAGCAAAGGAAGGAAACCGAGAGCAAGATGGATGAACTCAAGCAGTCTCTTAGTATAATAGATTATAAGTGTGCATTTTACAAAATAATGTGCGAGTCCGATTCGGCAGAGCCATCGGAGGAAATTTTAAGTGCAATGGAACCTCTCGAAACGGATTTTTAAAATTTGGTCGTTTTCATTTGTTATTATAAAAAATATCCGATACATTTTTTATTGTATCGGATATTTTTGTGTGTATGCATATTAAAAAAGCGAGGAAATTCTTTTACTTCATATACTTATCAAAAAATTCCGTGATTTTGTCAAAGGGTATTATGTCTGTTCTGTCATACAGATCCGTGTGCACCGCTCCCGGAATTATCATAAGCTCCTTGTTGTCGGTATATTTGCTGTCCTTTGTCATATCTGCGTAGGCGTCCTTGCTGAAATAGCAGGAATGAGCTTTCTCACCGTGTATAATGAGGACTGCGCTCCTTATCTCGTTGCTGTATTTTAATATAGGCTGATTTAAAAATGATTCGCAGCCTATCACATTCCAGCCTCCGTTGGAGTTGAGAGAACGCTCGTGATAGCCTCTCTTTGTCTTATAATAGTCATAGTAATCCTTCACAAAAAACGGCGCGTCATCGGGCAGGGGGTCTACAACTCCTCCGCCAAGCTTATACTCTCCGTTTTTAATATCCTCAAGCCTTTGGGCACACATTGCCGCGCGTTTCTGATAGCGGGCTTCTTCACTGTCCTCGCTGTCAAAATAACCCTTGGCATTTACTCTTGTCATGTCGTACATAGTAGAAGCCACGGTCCCCTTTATTCTGGTGTCGAGAGCGGCAGTATTGAGCGCCATACCGCCCCAGCCGCATATGCCTATTATACCTATTTTGTCGGGGTCAGCCTTTTCATACAGTGACAAAAAGTCCACAGCAGCCATAAAGTCCTCCGTATTTATGTCGGGAGAAGCCATATATCTTACATTTCCTCCGCTTTCGCCCGTAAACGAGGGGTCGAAGGCAAGGGCAATAAAACCTATTTCAGCCATAGTCTGAGCATAAAGCCCCGACGCCTGCTCCTTTACTGCGCCGAAGGGTCCGCATACGGCTATTGCGGGAAGCTTTCCTTCTGTGTTTTTAGGCTCGTAAAGATCTCCTGCCAGAGTTATGCCGTATCTGTTTTTAAAGTTCACCTTGCTGTGATTTACTTTGTCGCTCTTTTCAAATACCTTATCCCATTTTTCCGTCATTTTATATACCTCCTTCATTGCTTTTGTTACCTTGTTATTTTTATTATATCATATACTTATACACCTTCATAATACTTATATCTTATATCCTGTTATTCTTGACGCGAATAACTTATAATGCTAAAATAAAAATGAGGTGATATTTATGGAAATAAGGACATTGAGATATTTTCTTGAAATAGCGAGAGAGGGGAATATGTCAAGGGCTGCCGAAAGGCTCCATGTTTCGCAGCCCACGCTTTCACGCGTTATGAAGGAGCTGGAAGAAGAGCTCGGAAAACAGCTCTTTACAAGGAGCAGCTACAGCATAAGGTTGACAGACGAGGGTATGCTTTTACGCAGGAGAACGGAGGATCTTCTGGATATGGCGGACAAAATAAAGGATGAATTCCGCACACTGGGCGATACAGTGCGGGGAGATGTTTACATAGGCTGCGCGGAATCCTGCCTTATAAAATATCTTGCCAAAGCCATAAAGTCTCTTAGAGAAAAATATCCGCTCATAAAATATCACATAATAAGCGGAGATACTCAACAGCTGGATGAAAAGCTTAAAAGGGGAATATATGACTTTGCTATAATAGCGGAGCCTCCCGACCTCTCGCAGTACAATTATATAGAGATACCCGAAAGCGATGTATGGGGTGTCATTATGCCCGAAGGACATCCTCTTGCGGAAAAACAAAGCGTAACGGCAGAGGATATACTTCCTTATCCCGTTTTTATATCAAGACAGGCTGTCAATGCGGATATCCCTAGGTGGAGCAACAACATAACGGATAAGCTCGATCTCTGCGTTACATTTAATCTTGCCAACAATGTGGCTATGTTGGTAAAGGAAGGACTTGGACTTGCATTTGTATTCGACAGACTTTTGGAAACAGACGGCAAAAGCGGAATTACCTTTCGCCCGCTTGAACCCCGGCTTGAAACTAAGATGTATGTGATATGGAAAAAATATCAGATATTCACTCCCGCTGCCGAGGCACTTTTAAATGAGTTCAGAGAAATACTCAAATAATTTTATTTAAAGTGATAGAAAATGCCGTAATTCATCGTAATATTTATTGAAGCGCTTCTTAAAACAAGTAATAAGGCGGTGATGACAATGCACCAAAGCGACAGAGAGCTTGCCAAGAGCATACAAAGAGGCAGCGAGGATGCCTTTAATGAGCTTGTGAGGCTCTATGGAGGTCTTATAAAGTCCATAGTATATTATCATCTTAGGAATTTTCCCATGTGGCAGGAGGACTGCATAAATGATGTGCTCTTTAAGATCTGGCAGAATATAAAAAGGTACGATCCCGATAAGAATACTCTCAAAAACTGGATAGGAGCGGTTGCCAAGTACAGGGCGATCGACTTCAAGCGCAGATATTACAGAGAGCTTATGACGGGCGAGCTGAATGAAGACATAGCGGATGAGAGAATGAGCGCAGAGCTTTTGAGGCAGGAGACCGAAGAGGAGGTCGCCTCCCTGCTTTCGGGTCTTGACGAAAGGGACAGAGAAATATTCATAAGACGATATATAATGGACAGCACCATAGATGAAATAGCTTCATCTCAGGGAAGGAGTGCGGGCTATATTTACAATCGTCTTTCGAGAGGACGCAGAAAGCTCCGCCGTTTATTTGTTAAGGAAAGGTCGTGATGATAACCATGAAAAACGAATATGATTATCTTAATGATGTAAAAATGGACTTCAGCATATATGATGATGTCATTTCGGAGGAGGAAGTATATAAAATGAAGAATTTGGAAAACAAAAATAAAAGACTGCCCGCAAAGAAGTTTGCCGTGCTGCTCTGCACAGCGGTTCTGGTGCTCGGCACGGGCGTTACAGCGGCAACGGGCGGTATCGACAGAATAATAAAGAACATAACCACGGGACACAATATTTTCACACAGATGGATCCCAACGCGCCTCATGAGCTCCCCGACACTCTCAAGGGCAAGTTCTTTACAGCCGACGGAGAGCCTCTCGACGCTGTAAGGCATGAGGATATGGACTCTCTTTATAACAGTGAGGGCAAGCTCCTTTCGCAGGATGAGCTTGAAGCTGTATTCAAAGAAGCCTTCAAGGATTCCGATGTATATATCAAGGATAAGGTAGAGGAATCCGAGGTAAGCTTTGCGACCATAGATGAAGCAAAGTCAAATATAGATTTTGCCTTGAAGGTTCCCGCAGCGGTTCCCGAAGGCTTTGAGTTTTCGAGGTGCTATAGCTTTACCAATGAAGACGGCAGCCCAAGCAGTTTATATATGAACATAGAATATGTAAATGCCAAGGGCGAAAAGCTCGTCGTTCACGAAAGACTTCTGAACGATGAAACAGCCTACAGAATGTCTACCGACGGCGAGATGGAGGAAGTAGACATAAACGGCAGAAAGGCAGTTATATTAGACGGCAGAAATATCGACTTTGAAACGGAGGACGATGTTTCCGTGGCAATATCCACTCACGGTCTCATTTCAAGGGACGAGCTTATAGATATGGCAAAGAGCATAGTATAATATGATTGCAAAAAGGCGTCCGACATTTGTCGGGCGCTTTTTTGTGCTAAAAAAGTATTTTATATATTTTCTTTTATTTTTTGTATGAATTTTTCGGCGGGCTTTGTAAGCACACGATATTTTTTCCATATTATGCTCAAACCGTCTTTTCTTTCTGGCGAGAGCGGACGGAAACAAAGCCTGCTTTCGCCCGTGGTGTTTATTATCTTGTCCAATCCTATTACATATCCCAGTCCTTCCTCCACCATGAGCGAGGCGTTGAACATAAGATTGTAAGTGCCCACTACATCAAGCTCGGATATTTCTCTTCCCATCCATTTTGTAAGTGCACCGTTGTCTGCTTGCTGTGATATTATAAGAGGCTTGTCCCAAAGCATATCGGGCGTTATGCTATCATTTTTTGCAAGGGGTGAGTCTTTTTTCATAAGCACGCCCCAGGTATCCTTGAAAGGCAGCTCCAGCAAATTGAACCTTGTGTTGTCTACGGTGCCGAACACTATGCCGAAATCTATAAGTCCCTTTTCGAGCTGTTCCGTCACAAATTCCGAGTTGCCGCTTGATATATGAAAATGAATACCCGAATATTCCTCATGCAGTCTTTTGGCAATGCCCGCTATGAAGCGCACGGCGTCGGTCTCGCCCGTTCCTATATGCACATCTCCCACAATATATCGATCGGAAAGGGTTATTTCTTTTTCCGTCTTTTCCACAAGACTCAGTATTTCCTCCGCCCGTTTTCTGAGTATCATGCCTTCGTCCGTGAGCGTGACCTTTCTTGATCCCTTTGTGCCCCTTATCAAAAGCTGTTTTCCCAGCTCCTCCTCCAGAGCCTTCAGCTGTGTAGAAAGCGTGGGCTGTGAAAGGTGCAGACTTTCGGCAGCCCTTATTATGCTTTGTTCTCTTGCCACAGCCATAAAATATTGCAATACTCTCAATTCCATATCATCACTCCCTTTATTTTTTATTATAGCATATATTTCAATAGTTTTCAACTATACAAATCTATTATTTATAAGTATTTGCTATTGTTATTTTTTCATAGTATAATATATACAAAGGAAAAACAGGCGGTGATAAATGTGCTTGAAAATACAATGCACGCCCCGATGGATGAAGTAATACAGAATATGAAGGACGCAGGCTGCAGTACCGAGGTTATACACAGCTGTATTTCATGCATACAAAAGGGCAGAAAAGAGGAGCTTCTTAAAAATCTGAATACTCAGAGGAACAGCCTTCTTGACAAGGTTCATGAGGGCGAAAGGCAGATAGACTGCCTTGACTACCTTGTATACAGAATAGTCAGAGAGCAATAATTTTTGTTTATGAAAAGGAGGCTATAATATGGATATCATAAAGGAAAGAACATTCGATGAAGAAAGAGCGCTTTACGCAAGCAATGGTATAAAGCTTGAAAACTGCCGTTTTGAAGGACCTGCCGACGGCGAGAGCGCACTTAAGGAGAGCAAAAATATATCGGCAGAAAACTGTTTTTTTGATCTTCGTTATCCCCTTTGGCATGATAACAAGCTTATAATTAAAAATTCCGAAATGACGCAAAACTGCCGCGCCGCTATGTGGTATTCGGAGGATATAACCATAGAAAACAGCACGCTCTATGGCATAAAGGCTTTGCGCGAGTGCCGAAATGTCGTTATAGACGGCTGCGATATAATATCCTCGGAATTCGGCTGGTCGGTAAACGGCATAACAATGAATAACACAAGAGCTGAGAGCGAATATTTTATGATGCGTTCCGAAAATATAAATTTTAAAAATGTAAATTTCAAGGGCAAATATTCGTTCCAGTATATAAGCGACGCCGTGTTTGAAAACTGTGTTTTCGACACAAAGGACGCCTTTTGGCACGGCAAAAATATAGTAGTAAGAAACAGCGTTATAAAGGGCGAATATCTTGCATGGTATTCCGAAGGACTTACTCTCATAAACTGCAAGATATCGGGCACTCAGCCGTTTTGCTACTGTACCGATCTCAAGCTTATAGACTGCGAGATGACAAATACCGACCTTGCCTTTGAAAAGTCCTCTGTTGAGGCGACAATTACAACCAAAATAGACAGCATCAAAAACCCCCTTGAAGGACATATATATGTGCCCGAATTCGGCGAGCTTATAATGGATGACGAAAACGCAAGGGGTAGGGTAATATCGGGCAGAAAGGTCTATTGCGGCTGCCGTACCTGCGCATAGAAAAGGAGGCATGGCATGAAAGCGTTATTATTATGTGTGCCGTTCATTACGGCAATATTGACATCTGTGGGCTGCAACTTCGTAAAGACGCCGCAGGAAAACAAAGCATACACACAAACAACGGAAATCACAGCGGAAACTACCGCAGAAAATAAAAACACCACGGAGGTAAACACGGCTATGAAAATGACAATAAAAGCGGGAAACAGTACATTTACGGCAACACTTGAAAACAATTCATCCGTAGAAGCATTAAAGGAAATGATGAAGGATAAGCCCCTTACGCTTGAAATGAGCGACTATGCCAATATGGAAAAGGGCGCAGACCTGCCAAAGGCTCTCCCTCAGAACAATGTGCATATGAACACAAAGCCGGGAGATATAATTCTCTATCAGGGCAGAACGCTTGTAATATATTACGACACAAATTCGTGGAGCCTCACGCCCATAGGCAAAATAGAAAATGTAGACGCCAATAGCCTCAAAAAAGCTCTCGGCACAGACAATGTCACAGTAACCTTTTCACTCGATACAAAATAAAAATAAAGTCCGCTTCGTACCTGCAAGCGGACTTTGTGCTTTAGTATATTAATATAGCCGTTTTTTAAACAAATTTTTTAATAAGAGGGCTCAGCGCCTTCTTATTTTTTCTGTGTATGTGGCAATAGAACCGAGGATTTACGATTTCATCTTCGATAGGTATTGAAACTCTGTTTTTTACATCGCCGTTATGCTTTATCTGGAGGTCGGAGGTAAATGAGGGCAGAGCAGCAGACTTTACAAGCTCCACAAAGGCTTCCCTGCTATCCTGCTCTATGAAATTTGTCTTTGTCATGGTGTCCTGTATCCTTTTCCAAAAGCCTATATGAGAATACAAAAGCATCGTTTCACCGTCTATATCCTCTAGTTTAATGCTCTTATACATAGCAAGAGGGTGAGCGGGAGGAACGGAAAGCATAAGATGTTCCTCGCACAGCTTAAAGGCTGTAATATCCTCAGCCTCAATTTTCTTATCCAGCACTATTATATTGTAAATATTGTCATAAAGTCCCTTTATAAGGACATCCTCCTCGTTTATCTCCATAGATACGGAGATCCCATCAAAAAGCTTTGAAAGCAAAGGCGAAAGCTCCAAAAAAGGTCCGGGAGCGCATGAGCCTATTGAAATAGTGCGTCTGCTCTTGTCAAAGAGCCTCACCTTTTCAGCCATATTTTCAGCTTCAAATATTATTTTTCTTGCATATTCCACCGCAAGCTCTCCCGTTTCGTTGAGAGTTATTTTATTTTTGCTCCTGTCAAAAAGCCTTACGCCTAACTCATCTTCCAGCTTCTGAACGGAACGGCTCAGAGCAGGCTGGGATATATTCAATTTTTCGGCTGCTGCTGAGATCGTGCCTGCATCTGCTATTGCCGCAAGCTGCATCAGTTGGTTAAGCTCATACATAATATCACCTTTGCTATGCGTTTAAGTTATAGTGCATTGTTATATTGGTATTGTACTTTTTTGGCAAAGTGTTTTACAATTATTATAGAATAACAAAAAGGAAATATCAAGGAGGAAATTATTATGAAAACATTAAAATTTTATAACGGAGTGGAAATTCCTGCCGAGGGATACGGCGTATTTCAGATACCCGACAATGCAGAATGTGAAAGGTGCGTATCCGATGCTCTTGAAACAGGCTACAGGCTTATAGATACGGCGGCGTCCTATTTCAACGAAGAAGCCGTAGGAAATGCCATAGCAGGTTCGGGCATAAAAAGAGAGGAGCTTTTTATAACTACTAAGCTCTGGCTGACAGACGCAGGCTATGAAAAAACGCTTAAAGCCTTTGACACATCTCTTAAAAAGCTTGGGCTTGACTATCTCGATCTCTACCTTATCCATCAGCCTCTGAATGATTACTACGGCTCATGGAGGGCAATGGAAAAGCTGTATAAGGAAGGTCTTATAAAGGCGATAGGCGTTTGCAATTTTGCTCCCGACAGGCTTGTGGATTTGGCTCTTAACAGCGAGATAACGCCTATGATAGACCAGATAGAGATACACCCCTTCTATCAGCAGCAGGAGGCGATCGATGTTATGAAGGAGTACAATGTACTGCCTCAGGCATGGGGACCTCTTGCGGAAGGGCAGAAGGATATATTCAACAATCCCGTGTTGAAGTCTATAGCCGAAAAATACGGCAAGACCACGGCGCAGGTAATACTTCGCTGGCATACGCAGAGAGGAGTTATCATTATCCCCAAGTCCTCTAAAAAATCAAGAATGGAGGAAAATATAAGTATATGGGATTTCGAGCTTACGGCCGAGGATATGGAAACAATAGCAAAAATGGACACGGGACACAGCGAAATAATAGACCACAGAAGTCCTATGACGGTAAAGTGGCTCAACAACTGTAAATTATAAGGAGGTTTTACTATGAAAAGGAAATTAACGGCGATACTGACAGCTTCTGTTCTGGCTGTAACGATGCTTTCAGGTTGTAACAGCAGCGGCGATACACTCAATATAAAAGACCAGGGAATGTTCTCATCGGGCGGTACCGTAACAGAGCCTGTTTCGGGAGAATACGACCCCACGACAAATTGGCTCGACCCACAGCGCCCCGGCAATACGGCTCATGTAGACCATGCCAATGTATTTTATCAGATACCGGAAAATGACAACGGCAATCCTATTGTATATCTTCACGGTTACGGTCAGTCCAGAATGGGCTGGATGACAACTCCCGACGGTCGTGAGGGCTGGTCTGATATATTCCTTAAAAAAGGTCACAGCGCATTTCTTGTAGACCAGCCGAGAAGAGGCGAGGCAGGCGGAACGGTAAGTATGACTGCCGACGACCTTGACGCATGGGGCGAAGGAATGAAGGACTACAAGCCCGGCGACCAGGCATGGTATACTCATTTCAGAATAGGCAGGGTCGCTCCCGAAAGATATGAGGGCTCACAGTTCCCCGAAGGCGAGGAGGCTCAGGATCAGTTCTTCCGTCAGATGACGCCAAACACAGGCTCCTTCGATCAGGCAGTGGATGCGGCAGCTTTAGGCGAGGTAATGGCTGATGTAAAGGAAATGACAGGCAATAAGGCTATATTTATAACCCATTCACAAGGCGGCAGAGTTGGCTGGGACGTACCTGTTGAAAACATTTCCGCTATTGTAGCCATAGAGCCGGGCGGAGCGCCCGAGATAGGCTCCGAGCAGTATAACAAGCTCCTTGAAGCTAAAATACCTATTACAATTTACTTCGGTGACTATATAGATAACGGTCCCGAGGACATACAGTCCACAGCCTTCTGGAAAGGCGTAAGAGACGGCGCTCTGGAATTTGCAGAGGCTTACAATGCGGCAGGCGGCGATGCAACTGTAGTAGACCTTCCCAAGGTAGGAATAACAGGAAACAGTCACTTTATGTTCCAGGAGCTTAACAACGAGGAAATAGCCGACCATATCGAGGCTTGGCTTGAAGAAAGAGGTCTGAATTAAAAAAGACAGGGAGGAAAGTATATGAAAAAAATTATTTCTTTGGCGCTGTCCATTGTGCTTACGGCTTCGGTATGCTATGCTGCGGATCTGAGTGACAAAAATATATACTCGGCGGATGTCAATACCGTATCGCAAGCTGCAAAACAGCTTGACAGCGTGGAAAAGGAAGGCTTTATAAATGAAAATCTTGATATAAAGCTTCAGCACATGTCAACACTTGTTACTCTTACGGCAAATTCTCTGTATGACAATATTGCGGAGGAGGTAAAAGCGTCTCTTGACGACGGGCTTACTGCAACGGAAATAAAAGAAGCTATATATCATTCCGCCGCTTACTGCGGTTATACAAGAGCTGCAAAAGCCCTTGACGAGGCAGACAAAGCACTTGATGAGCTTGGACAGGATATAACCTATGAAAGCCGTATCACCTCTGACGAAGAAAACAGATACAATGACGGTCTTGAGATACAGAGATACCTTTTCGGACCGCAGATAGGCACCGTTACGGAGGATATGATCGAGGCTATGAAGCTTCAGACGGTTTATCTTTCGGGTATATGCTTCGGTGACTTTTACAACAGGACAGGCTTGCCCCTTTATACAAGAGAATTTCTGACATTCTGTACCATTGTAGGAAACGGCAACTGTGCAGGTCAGTTAAACGGTCATATAAACGGCAATCTGAATGTGGGACATTCAGCCGATATGCTGAGGGCAGCCGTACTTCTCAATGAAAAATATAACGGCAAAGAAAAGACGGCTCTTGCTTTAAGCGTTATAAACTCATCAAATGGCGAAGCTGCCACAAAGATAAAGCCCGAACCCGAGACAAGGCAGACAATAAAGCAAAGCTATACAAGTGACTCCGAGGAATTATTGGCTATAAGAGAGCATTTTAAAACAGACGACAAGAACGGATTTATAGATGATAATTTAAGCAAAGATGCGCAAACTCTTATAGAGGAAACAGCACAGGCTGTTATAGAGGGTAAATCCCTGCCTACCTCCGAGGATAAAGGCTTACAGCTTCTTATTGATATTTCGGCTATGACGGCACAGGGAGGAAGAGAAAGCGAGATACCTCAAAAATACAATGAAAACATAGAGGCAGGCAATACATCGGATATGATGCTTGCAGTTCCGCTCTTATGCGTGCCTTATAACGGATTTCCAAGAACGCTTAATATGATGAGCGCAATAAATTCAGCGGCAGCAGAGGTAAATACCGAAGCGGAGGAAAGCAATGATACGGTAATTCAGCTTAAAGTAGGAGAAGCCTATATAAATGTAAACGGAGAAAATATTACGGCTTCCCCATCTGTAATGGTAAACGGTGTTACCTATGCAGATGCAAATGTGCTTTCCGAAGCTCTTGGCACAGATAAAACAGGCGCAGAAGTAATTGACGGAAAAGATATGCTGCCTGTAAGAGCATCAGCGGAGAAGCTTGGACTTACGGTTCTCTGGAACATGGACAGCAGAACAGCCACTATACTGAAGGCTGACAAAATAAACGAAACCTTTGAAAAAGGTCCCGTAAATCCTGTTTCTCCTAAGTTTACGGGAGTGTCTTATCTCAACTATATTACAGACTATGACGAAAGCTTAGGTATTCCCTCCTTCGGACTTGTTACATTTGAACCCTGTACAAGAACGGACTGGCACAGTCATGACGGCGGACAGATACTTCTTGTAACAGAGGGCAAGGGCATATTCAAAGCCGAGGGCGAAGAAGCAAGGTATATGCTGCCGGGCGATGTTATACTTATACCTCCGGGAAAGAAGCACATACATTGCGGTGCAGACAACAGCTGGTTTCAGCATATAGCTTTGGGAGTAAATCCCGGTGTAGGCACAACTAACTGGTATGAAAAGGTAAGCGACAGCCAATATGCTGAGATAGCGGAGGAAGCTAAATCCGATACGAGGACGGCAGAGGCAAGGGATACCATGTTTCCCAAGGGCGATGTATATACTGCCGAGGGATACAGCGGAACTGTATACAGAAATCTTCTTGTAGCGACCGACAATGTTTACAATTGCCCCGAGGTTTATGATTATACCTTTGAAAAGGGTGCATATACACAGCAGACAAGCAGGGGACAGGTAATAGCCGTTACAAACGGTAGCGGTACCTATGAGGAAAACGGCAAGGCTGCAATTACTCTGAAATCGGGAGATACAATAACAATACAGCCGGATACTAGCTATAAGCTCACCGCCGACAGCGATATATTTGCATTTATATCCTCATCAAAGGGAGATACAGCCGATGACAGTACCATTGTTACAACAAAGGCAGGCAAAATAAAGGGCAGTGTAAATAACGGCATTTATTCCTATCTTGGTGTTCCCTATGCCGAAGCCAAGGAAATGTTTGTAAAAGCCCAGCCTGTTACACCATGGGAGGGCGTATTTGACGCCACAAAGTACGGCAGCACATCGCCACAAGGAGCAATAGCGGGAGGAACAGCCGTAGACGACGGAATTGGCACAAGCAATAACTGTCAGAATCTGAATATATGGACTCCCGGAAACGACAATAAAAAGCGTGCCGTTATGGTATGGCTTCATGGCGGAGGTTTTTCATCGGGCAGCGCAAACGAGGATCAGTTCAACGGCGCAAACTTAAGTAAAAAGGAAGACGTAGTAGTCGTAGGCGTAAATCACAGGCTCAATGTTATGGGATATCTTGACCTTTCAGCCTATGGCGAGAAATACAAAAATTCCGAAAATATCGGTATTGTGGATATAGTAGACGCTCTTAAATGGGTAAATGAAAATATAGAGAGCTTCGGCGGCGATCCCGACAATGTTACAATATTCGGCGAATCGGGCGGCGGCGCAAAGGTCCTTGCTCTTATGACAACGCCTTATGCAAAGGGTCTTTTTGGAAAAGGTATTGTAGAAAGCGGAGCTACCGAGGGTATGGGAGTTTATTTCACGGATAAGGAAATAAGCGCAGATCTTGGCGCACTTACTCTTGAAAAGCTGGGACTTACACCGCAGACGGTCGACGAAATACAGAAAATGAGTATTCCCGATATACAAAAAGCCTCAGACGAGGCAAAGGCTGAAATAGCCGAAAAATACAAGGTACCCGTATCAATAGGCGAAGGTTATGCCTACGAATGGGAACCTGTTATTGATGGTGATTTTCTTCCTACAGACCCTGTTACCGAGAACGGCTTTGCAGAGGCAGGCAAGGACATTCCTTTGCTCATAGGCAGCAATCTCAACGAATGGTCAATGTTCGTGCCTACGGAACAGCATACGGATATGACATCGGAGGAAAAGGCTGAATACGAAAAGGCTTATCCCAATGAGGACCCGGAAACTGCCATGTATGTAGATACACTTATAAGAAAACCTATGCTTAAGATAATGTCGCACAAGGCGGATCAGAACGGTGCAAAGGTATATTCATATCTGTTCACAAAGCAGATAGGCGACCAAGGCTCGTTCCATACTGCCGAGATACCCTATGTATTTGCAAATGTTGAAAACGATAAGCTTTCCGATACCATGAGCGAGGCTTGGGCAAACTTTGCAAAGACGGGAGTACCCTCTGCAAAGGACCTGCCCCAATGGGAATCCTACGACAGAGAGAATATGGCGACTATGATACTTGACGACAGCTCATATCTCGCCCATAACCATGATAAAAAGCTCATAGAAATGCTTGAACCCGATTACAAATACTAGGAGGCACAATATGAAAACAAAGATATTTATTTTACTTTCGGCACTTATTCTGCTCATAGGCTGCGCAGTCAATTCAAGCGCTGCCGAAAAAATTGTTATGAAAATAGACGACCCCGTAATGCAGGTGGACGGACAGGATGTGAATATAGATAACGACGGCATGGCCCCTGTAATAATAAACGGCAGAACAATGCTTCCCGTAAGGGCGATAGCCGAGGCTCTGGGACTTAATATAGTCTGGAACGAAAGTGACAGGACAGTCACAATAACAACGGCTGCCGAAAATGACAAGGAAGAAAATGCAGAGCCCGAAAAAACTGCCGAAAAGAAAATACTTGTAGCCTATTATTCCGCTCAGAATCATACAAAGGGCGCAGCCGAAGCCATAGCAGATGAGCTTAAGGCGGACACATTTGTCATAACGCCTAAAGAGCCCTATACCGAGGCAGACCTTGACTGGAGAGACGATAACAGCAGAGTAAATGCGGAACACGATGCTCCCGATACAAGACATATAGAGCTTGAAAGCAACAGTCCCGAAAACTTTGCCGACTACGATGTGATATTTGTAGGCTATCCTATATGGTGGGGCAGCGCATCATGGGTAGTAGATGATTTTATAAAGAACAATGACTTTACGGGCAAAACCGTAATACCCTTCTGCACATCACAGGCGTCGGGCTTGGGAGAAAGCGGAAAGGAGCTTGAGGAAATGGCAGGCACGGGAAATTGGCTCGAGGGCAAGAGATTTTCCGAAAGATTCAATGAAGAAGAAGTAAGACAATGGGCAAGCTCATTGAAGATTGATTAAGGAGGAAAAATATATGGAATATGTAAAATTATCAAACGGTTTAAAAATGCCTGCGCTTGGCTATGGTGTTTATCAGGTGACAAAGGACGAATGTGAACGCTGTGTGATTGACGCTCTTGACGCAGGCTACAGAAGTATAGACACGGCACAGAGCTATTTCAACGAGGAAGAGGTAGGCTCTGCCATAAAGAAATCCGGTGTGCCAAGAGAGGATATTTTCCTCACAACAAAGGTATGGGTAGAGCATTACGGCTACGAAAACACAAAGGCATCCGTTCTGGAGTCTATGAGAAAGCTTCAGACAGACTATATAGACCTTATGCTTTTGCATCAGCCCTTCTCCGATTACTACGGTGCATGGAGAGCCTTGGAGGAGCTGTATAAGGAAGGCAAAATAAAGGCGATAGGCGTTTCAAATTTCTATCCCGACAGACTTGTGGACATCGCTTCATTTGCCGAGATATGCCCTATGGTAAATCAGGTCGAAACACATATTTTCAATCAGCAGATAGAGGCTAAAAAGTGGATGGATAAATACAATGTGCAGATAGAGGCTTGGGCGCCCTTCGGCGAGGGCAGAAAGGGTACCTTTGACAATGAGGTCATAATGAACATCGCCAAAAAGTACAACAAGTCAACAGCTCAGGTAATGCTTCGCTGGAACATACAAAGAGGAGTTGTTGTACTGCCTAAGTCCACTCACAAGGAAAGAATGATTGAAAATATAAATGTGTTTGATTTTACTCTTTCCGATGAGGATATGGCTGCAATAACAGCCCTTGACAAGAACACAAGCTCCTTCTTCTCACACTACGATCCAAGCATGGTAGAATGGTTCGCAAAAATGGTTGAGGAAAGAAAAACAAAGCACGACAGCTCAAAGGAAAAGAAAAACTGGTAACATAATTTAATTTCAACTGCCATTATTATAAACAGCCGATACAAGGGCATAAAAGCTTGAGTATCGGCTGTTTTATTATTCATTATACTGTTTTATGTTTTCAATAAGCTCCGCAAAGACTGTCCTGTGTTTTTTACGCATAATGCAGTAATACACAGGGTTGGCTTCCTTATCCGTAACGGGTATGAATACCTTGTTTTCGTGGAGCTTATTATATTTTTTCTCCGAAAGACTTGTTACAAAAAAAGGGAGAGATGAATTTTTGGCAATGGTTTCAAAATCCGTTCCAGTATTCTGCATTATAAACTGTGTATCGGGCATTTTTTCAATACACAGGTCATGCCAGAAGCCCAGACTTTTACCCAGAAGCATTGTTTCTCCGTTAAGCTCATCAAGTGTAATGCTTTTCTTCCTTGCAAGAGGGCTGTTTTCGGACACGGATAAATACAATTTTTCCTCCACATATTTTATGGATATATATTCGCTGTTTTTTATGGGTTTTGGCAGTATTGCAATATGATACAGACCCTTTTCAAAGCCTTTTATAACATCGTCGTTGCTCTTTATTTCGGAATTGATGGCAGAGTTTGTATACAGTCCGCTTATAAGGGGCGTTATTTCCCAAAGAGGCGACGGCGCGCAGGAGCCTATGGATATAGTTCTTTTGTTAATATCATGAAATCTTATATTTTTTAGCATATTATCCATTTCGTCAAGTATTTTTTCGGCTTCCGCTGCAGCCAGTCTGCCGTTGTCGTTGAGCTTTATTTTATTTTTGCTTCTTTCAAAAAGCTCTACTCCCGTTTCTTCTTCAAATTTCTTTATGGAACGGCTCAGTGCGGACTGGGACAAATTGAGCTTTTCCGCTGCGGCGGACAGTGTTTTGCACTGTGCAAATGTAACAAACTCAATAAGCTGTTTTGTTTCAAACATAAGTATTCCTCCTCTTTGTTTATAGGGCTATTATAACACATACATTGTTTTAAAGCAATGCTTTCAGCTTGCGTTCAACGCATAGTGTTATGCAAAAATGCTACTGTACTTTTGTAATGCGGTGAAATATAATTAAATCAAGAAATTATTTTTAAAGGGAGGGCTAATTATGGCTTGTTTTTTAGTACCCGCAGCGGAGGCTGTTGTAACAACTGTTGTAAAGAAGGCTGCCGACAAGAAGGCGGAAAAAACAGGTAAGGAAGTAAGCAATATGTTCATTGAAAGGCTTGGAACATTGAATACAATGCTTTGGGGAGGTTCGGGACTTCTTGCTTTTGAACATATATGGCATGGGGAATTAACACCCTTTTTCCCATTCCTGACAAATGCCGCAGACCCAGCAAACGCCTATGAGATGATAATGGAGATGTCAACGGCAGGCGTAGGAATGGCTGTTCTTGTTACGGGAGTATGGGCGGCTATGGTAGCTGCCGCTAAGGTTCTTGAGAAAGACCTTCCACTTACTTTAAAGGACCGTTTATAAATGTTGATAGAATTATTTGCTGTATTAAAGCGTGAATTTATATACATATGGTACTACTTTGAGATACAGCTGAGGCAGATATTCTTTTACTGGGCTGTAGGTATTGTCATAGGCTCTGTAATATCCGTTTTCGGCAAGCAGAAAATACATTCCCTCATGTCCGTAATTCAGGACAAGCATTTGGGCATAATGGGTATCATACCCGCAAGCCTCATAGGCATAGCCTCACCCCTTTGTATGTACGGTACTATACCTCTTGCGGCAGCCTTTTCCGAAAAGGGCATGAGAGACGATTACCTTGCCGCCTTTATGATGAGCAGTATTTTGCTTAATCCACAGCTCCTCATATACAGTGCGGCTCTAGGCAGATTTGCTCTTTGCATACGCTTTATATCCTGCTTTATATGCGGTATATGTGCAGGGCTTGTTATAAGGATATTTTACAGGGATAAGCATTTCTTTGACTTTACGGGCTTTTCCGAAGGCGCAAGCAGAGATACACACCCCAATATGTTCATAAGGCTTATAAAGAACATAGGCAGAAACATAAGGGCTACGGGACCGTATTTTCTTATTGGCATACTGCTTTCCGCATTATTCCAGAGATATGTTCCCCAAGAGGCTTTTGCAAGGCTTTTCGGCAATAACGAGGGCTTCGGCTTGCTTATGGCTGCCACAATAGGTGTTCCTCTCTATGCCTGCGGAGGAGGCACGATACCTCTTTTGCAGCAATGGCTTTCGGGAGGCATGAGCATGGGCTCCGCCACGGCATTTATGATAACGGGACCATCTACCAAAATAACCAATCTCGGCGCACTTAAAATAGTGCTGGGCGTCAAAAATTTTGCGCTCTATATTCTGTTTGTAATGTTATTTGCTCTCATAAGCGGAGCTTTGGTAAATTTAATTTAAAAGGAGGAAAATCATGAGAAGAGACAATTTTAAGAAAGCAACGGCTTTTGCTTTGGCAATAGTCTTTGTATGCGGTCTGTTTTACTGCGCCGTATCGGGCGACACAAATGCGGATGAAGCGTCTTCGGTACAGACAGCGCAGACGGAGCAGTCGGGCTACAAAACGGATCGGGTTTCTGCTCCCGAGGTGTTTTTTACAAGCGATATAAGCCCCGAGGGTCTTGTGAAGATATATGAAAAAACGGGCTTTGAACCTACGGGTAATGTGGCTGTGAAGATGTCCACGGGTGAGCCTCCCGCAAGCAATTATTTACGCCCCGAGCTTATAGGCGACCTTGTGAGAAGGGTAGACGGAACCATTGTAGAGTGCAACACAGCATATGGCGGCAGCCGTGCATCGTCCGCAGCACATTGGCAGGTAATAAAGGACCACGGCCTTGACGCTATCAACGAAAAAGGCGCAGACATAATGGACGAGGAGGACTCCATGGAGATACCCGCGCCCAGAGGCACTACTATAAATAAGGACTATGTAGGCTCTCATCTTGCAAATTACGACTGCCTCATATCTCTTGCTCACTTCAAGGGTCATGCTATGGCAGGCTTCGGCGGAGCCATTAAAAATATGTCAATAGGCGTTGCGTCAAGCAAAGGCAAGGCTTGGATACACAGCGGCGGCACAAGCACAACCGATGTATGGGGCGGAGAACAGGACAAATTCCTTGAAGCCATGGGCGACGCTACAAGCGGCGTTGTAGATTACCTTGACGGCAAGGTGGTATATATCAATGTTATGAACCGTCTTTCGGTAGACTGTGACTGCGACGGCAACCCTGCCGAGCCCGATATGCACGACATCGGCATACTTGCCTCGACCGACCCCGTTGCTCTCGACCAAGCTTGCATAGATCTTGTATATGCTCAGAAGGACGGCGACGGCAGATCTCTTGTTGAGAGAATAGAGTCAAGGAACGGTCTGCATACCCTCGAACACGCAGAAGCGATAGGTCTGGGCAGCAGGAGCTATAGACTTACAGATATTGACGGCTCATCGGCAACAGCGTCAGAGGAGGTCACGGAGCCTATCTCCGACGCAGATACTTCATATGATGTGAGAGTGACTATAGGCAGCAATAAGGTCACTGTAGGAGAAAATTCCTATGAAATAGACGCAGCGCCCTATATTCAGCAAAGCTCGCAGTCAACTTTAGTACCCCTCAGATTTGTTGCCGTAGCGCTTGGCGGAGGCAATGCGGACAGCATGGACAAT
Source organism: uncultured Clostridia bacterium (assembly GCA_947627425.1). Taxonomy (GTDB): domain Bacteria; phylum Bacillota; class Clostridia; order Lachnospirales; family CAG-274; genus Gallispira. The sequence continues at coordinate 51,792 of CANQVZ010000004.1, forward strand.
AGCGACATAGTAAGCTGGTCGCCCGAAACAAGGACAGCCTCAGTTGCAACGGATGACGGCAAAGTTGAATTTACAGCCGACAGCAATACAATGCTTGTAAACGGCGAAAGCAAGCCTATGCCTAACGGCGCGGCGGCAGAGCTTAAGGACGGAAGAATGTATATTCCCTTCAGGGCTTTGGGTGAGGCTCTTGGCGTATCGGTAGACTGGGAACAGGCAAGCTCAACGGCGATTTATCACAAATAATATACGGCAAATTAAAATTTTGAAACGGAAGCATAAACCAAAAAGTGCTTCCGTTTTTTAATTGTTTTTTAATTATTTCTAATGTTCATTTAATTTTTGCCTAATGTATGTTTAATATTCCTTTTGTACCATGAAATAGCAAAAACACATAGTCTGGAGGGATATAGGTGAATAATAAAATAAAGCTTGGCATAGCTGTGATTGCCATAGCTGCCGTTGGCGTGGGAGGCTTTGCCGCATATGCTCATATCAGGAATAAAAACGGTATGTCGGATATGAACAGGGAGCGTCCGTTGACGGAGGCGGTGACGAGAAATTCTCTCACAAATACCATAACCGCATCGGGAAGTGTTCTTCTTGAAGATGAAATTGAGGTATATGCCGAGGGCGAGACCAACATAATAAAGACTATTCTGGTTGAGGAGGGCGATACCGTAAAGGCGGGCGATCTGCTCGTGGAATATGATGTGGAGGACAGAAAAGAGGAGCTTGAAAAACAGATAAGAGATACGGAAAGAGAAATTGAAAATACACAGCTTTCGCTTAAAAGCATGACTGCGCCCACATCCGATACGGAGCTTTCAAAGCTCAAAAGCACTGTTGCGTCAAAGGAAAAGGCACTTCAGGATGCAAATACCACATACAATAGCTATGATTCAAAGCTTTCAACACAGCAGACAGCTATTGACAATGCAAAGCAGGATGTAAATGATGCCGAAAAAGAAGTGAGCGATCTCGAACAGCTTCTTGCTGTGGGCGGCGCCACACAGAATGAATATGATACTGCGGTCACTGCCGCAAAAAAAGCAAACGATCAGCTTACAGAAGCACAACAGGCATACGACGACCTTGTTACGGAAAGAGATAATGCCAAGCTGGGCATAACTACGGCGCAGAATGATGTAACGGATGCAAAGAATGCGCTTAAGGATGCACAGACGGTGCTTGGAGATACTCAGAGCAAAACACAGTATGAGCAGACACAGCTTACATTAAAGGGCTTGCAGGATAACCTTGCGGATTATAAAAAAGATCTGAATGAACTTGTTTATTCCACCAGTTCTACCGTAGACGGAAAGGTTACGGAGGTCTGTGTAGACGAGGGTACATATACGGAGGAGAATACCGTTATTTTAAAAGTTGCGGATTTCAACAGACTTATCGTCAGTGCAAACATAGAGGAATACGATGCTCCTCTGCTTGAGCTGGGACAGAAGGTCGTTATGACATCGGATGGTCTGGAAGGCAAGGAATACACGGGCAGTATCACAAGGATAAACGACAGCGCACTTGCAGCTACCACAAACATGGGAAGTGAAACGGCGGTGCCCGTTGAAATTTCCGTTGACAATCCCGATGATGTTCTAAAGCCGGGCTATAATTTGGATCTTGAAATAACGGTCCTGGATAAGCCCGATATACTCACGGTTTCATCGGGCGCGGTCAGAAAGGACGCAAAGTCGGGCAAAAGCTATGTTTTTGTGTCTGACGGCACAAAGCTCAGTCAAAGAGAAGTCACTACCGGGGAGGAAAACGATACCGTTATAGAGATAGCTTCGGGTCTCAGCGAGGGAGAGGAGGTCCTCAGCTCGGTTTCCGATAATATAAAGGACGGAATGACGCTTGAAGAAATAAGAGAGCAGAATAATAATGCAGTCAATACAGGTGAACAGAAAACCGACAATGACAGAACCGAGAACGATATGATGAGGGGAGGAATGATGGGCAATGATCCGAATAGAAGGGCTAACCAAGGTGTACCGTCAGGGGGTCCTGGAGGTGGAGGCTTTGGCGGAGGTAGACCTATGGGTTAAGCCGGGAGAATTTGTTTCTATAATGGGCTCGTCGGGTTCGGGCAAGTCCACAATGATGAATATACTTGGCTGTCTGGATAAGCCCACGAGCGGAAGTTATATACTTGATGGCATAGATATATCAAAAACTCCCGACAGCAAGCTTTCTGCCATAAGGAATAAAAAAATAGGCTTCGTTTTCCAGTCGTTTAATCTTCTGCCAAAGCTAAATGCTTTTGAAAATGTGGAGCTGCCTATGATATATGCGGGGATCTCAAAGACAGAAAGGCGAAAGAGAGCATTGGAAGCACTGGAGAGAGTAGGGCTTTCGGACAGGATAAAGCATAAGCCCAATGAAATGTCGGGCGGACAGAGACAGAGGGTAGCTATAGCCAGAGCGCTTGTGAACGACCCCGCCGTTATACTTGCCGACGAACCTACGGGCAATCTTGACAGCAAATCCACATTTGAAATAATTGATATATTCCGACAGCTTAATGATGAGGGCGCTACCATAGTTATGGTAACACACGAGCCCGATGTCGCTTCCTGCACAAAAAGGATAGTAACATTCAAGGACGGAAGAAAAATAAATGACGAGACTGTTATGGGAGGTAATAATTAATGCATCTGGGTGAAAATATAAAATCCGCTCTAAAAAATGTTCTAAGTAATAAGATGAGGACATTTCTCACAATGCTTGGCATTATTATAGGTATAGCTTCCGTTATAGCCATAACATCCATAGGCAACGGCTCTCAGAAGGAGATCGAAGACCGCTTTGACGATCTTGGCGTAGGAAGGATGACCGTATCCATGAGAAGCAATTCTCCCAGAAATATGTACACCAGTGATGCGCTTACGCTTGATGACTATGAGCTTCTGAAGGATGTAAGGGGAATAAAATATATATCCCCCACATATCAGGCAAATTACTACTCGGTAAAGCTGCTTGATCCCAAGGAAACGAATACTGCCCAGATAACGGGTGTGGGAGCGGATTATTATGATATAATGGCTCCGGATATTTTGTACGGCGAGTATATAAATCAAGAAAATATAGACAACAAAAGCAAAACAGTCGTTATTACGGACACAACGGCGCAGAAGGTTTTCGGCTATTGTGATGAGTCCGTAGTCGGTCAACAGATATCCATAAAATCATGGAAGGGTTCTCAGAAATTTACCGTTGAAGGAATAGTCGAAAATCCCAACGCCGAATCGGAGATGCAGTATGAAAATGAATATCCCGAAAGTATCGTAATGCCCATATCCACCGCACAGAGGCTTTTCGGGCAAAAAACGCTCACCAATATAACTCTTGTTGCTGAGGATCCCGACAACACAGATGCGTTGGGTGAAAGAATAGTTGCAATGCTCGATAATTTTCATAATACCTCGGAAAAATATACCTGTGAAAGCACGACCGAGCAGCTTGAGGCTATGAATGAGGTCACGGGGACCGTAACGCTTCTTATAAGCGGTGTTGCGGCAATATCTCTAATAGTGGGCGGCATAGGCGTTATGAATATAATGATGGTCACCGTCACAGAGAGAACAAGAGAAATAGGCATAAGGAAATCAATAGGCGCAAGAAACAGCGATATAATGTTTCAGTTTGTGGTGGAGGCTATCATACTCACATTTATGGGCGGACTTCTCGGCATAGTGTTCGGTTGGCTGGCGGGACTTGCCGCGGGCGCGATATTGGGCATGGAAAGCGTTGTGTCTGTCAATTCCATTATATTGGCAGTGGCGATCTCAAGCGCCATAGGCATCATATTCGGTGTCTATCCTGCCGAAAAAGCGGCTCGGCTCGATCCCATAGAAGCGCTGCGATACGAATAAGATATTATTATAAATATCCCCTTTCATTTAGGCGAGGGGATATTTTTATATTGCTTTTGTCGCAATCGGTCAATTTAGAGGCATAAACTGTTATTAAAATATAGTCAAAAATGTGATATAATAATGACATCGGCGGATATGCTTTGTCGGTCGTTTTCATTTCACAGATCATATACTTGCTTTTTGGATGATTTGTGTTAAAATATAATAAAACATTTATAAAGGAGCTGGAACCTATGTTCAAAATAAAAAGCAGACTGTTTTCGGGCGCTCTTGCATTTGCGGTTGCGTTAAGCACAATGACAATGCCTTATTCTGCGGCTGAAAACGGAGAAAAAACAGTAGTTATATTCCATACCAACGATATGCACGGCAGCCTTCAAGGCTCCGACAGCGTTATAGGCGTGGCAAAGGCAGCGGCGCTCAAGAAGCAGGACGAGGACAAAGCCATACTTGTGGATGCGGGAGATGCGGCTCAGGGAATTGCTCTTGCCTCTCTTTCAAAGGGCGAGGATGTCATAGAGCTTATGAATACCGCCGGCTATGATGTCATGGCTGCGGGCAACCATGAATTTGACTATGGACTTGAACAGCTTTCAAAGCTTGTGGATATGGCGAAATTCCCCATTATTTCAGCCAATACATATTATAACGGCAAGCCGTTGTTTGAGACCGACAGTTCCGACGGCGCAAGCGTTATAATTGAAAAAAACGGCGTAAAGGTAGGCTTTTTTGCTCTTACCACTTCAAATACCGCAACCTCTACCAATCCCAAGAATATTTCGGGTGTAGAGTTTAAGGACGAAGTCGAGACCGCAAAGCAGCAGGTGGAGAGCCTCGACCAAAAGGGCGCGGATGTAATAATCGCCATAACTCATATGGGTATAATAGAGGAAGAATCCGACTGCACCAGCCATGAGCTTGCGGAGGCTATGGCGGGCACGGAGCTTGATGCGGTCATAGACGGTCACAGCCACTCCGTAGAGAATACAAAGGTCGGAGATATAGTTATTGCGCAGACAGGCACAGCCTTTGCGGGACTTGGCAAAATGGAGATAACTCTCGATGAAAACGGCAACGCAGAAATAAACGAAACTCTGCTCACGCCGGAGGACACAAAGGATGTCGTTCCCGATGCCGATACCGAGGCAGAGCTTGAGAGCATCACGGAAAAGCAGGGCGCTATGCTTTCCGAGGTAATAGGCGAAACAACGGGTACGCTCTGGGGCGGTTCCATCAATCAGATAGCTGAGTCAAGAGTGGGCGAGACCAACTTCGGCAGCCTCATTTCCGATGCCATCGCAGAAAGCGTAAAGGAGCTTCTGCCCGATGAATACAAGTCTTATCCCGTTGTTGCCGTTGAAAACGGAGGCGGCTTCCGTTCGGGTGTACCAAACGGCAAAATGACAAGAGGACATATAGTAAACGCTCTGCCATTTGCAAATACCGTTATGTATAAGGTAGTTTCACCTGCGGTATTATACAGTGTGCTTGAAGCTTCTGTTTCTACCGTTAATTCACAGAATGCCGAAACGGGCTTTATGGATGCGGCTTATTCGGGAAGCTTTCTTCAGATAGGCGGTATGCGTTTTGAATACGATCCCAATGCGGAGCAAGGCGCAAAGGTAAAGGCTGTATATCTCGATTCACAGAGTACGCCTCTTGACAGAAACGATAACGATACAAAAATAATATTAGGCTCAAATGACTATGTCATAGGCTTGAGCGTTCTTGGCGATATACCTCTTTCGGGAGAGGGCGTAGGTCTTGAACAGGCTGTAGAGGAGCACATTGCAGCCCTTACCGAAAACGGTACAAAGCCTCTTTCACTCCCCGTCACATCGGGCAGGATAAAGACTGTGGGCAGCTATCAGCCCAAGAATTATACGGCACATATAAGAGTTCAGAATGCCGACGGCACTCCCGCAGCTCAGGGAACAAACACCTCCGTTTATGTTGACAATGTAAAGACGGAGGGAACAATAGATGCAGATGGTATATTAAATATCGAAGTTTCTGACGGACCACATGCCGTAAAGCTTTATCCCGAGCAGGCTGAGGTATATGTAAACAACTACAGCGGAGCGGGCGTTATAGAGTCCTACGGCGCATGGAATGCAGGCTATCCTAAGCTTGCTCTTGCCGAGAACATAGGCGAGGAAACCACCGCAGCAGCGGAGACCGTTACGGAAACGGCATCAGAAACAACTACCGAAGCCGCTCCCGAAGCAACCACAGCTTCTGACTCGGGCAGAAGAAGCGGAGGCGGCAGAGGCCCCTCAAAGCAGAATAATACGGCAGTTACGACTGTAGCGGAGAGCGATACGGAGGAAACCACCTCAGAAAAGACAGCCGAAAAGCCGGAGCCTATAAGTATAAGCATATCCGTAGGCAGCAATAAGCTCATGATAGGGGACAGATCCTATGATATGGATGCCGAGCCTTATATACAGCAAAGCTCCGATTCTGTGCTTATTCCTCTCAGATTCGTTGTTGCGGCGCTTACCGAGGGCGGCATAGATGATGCCGATAACAGCAGCGCCATAGAATGGCTGCCCGACAAAAAAACAGCTGTGATATATTCGGGCGAAAGCATTGTGACGTTCACGGCAGACAGCAATATTATGACTGTCGGAGACATGGCTCTTGAAATGGACAACGGCGTAAGAGCAGAGATCAGAAACGACAGAATGTATATACCGTTCAGAGCCTTAGGCAAGGCTTTGGGCGTTGATGCAGAATGGGATGCCGACACTCGGACGGCTTCATTCGAGCATATATATCGGATAATAAATAGCAGGTTATATTAATTATGTAGCTTGCATATAAAAAGCCTCTGTTTTCACAAAGAAAGCAGAGGCTTTTTTATAGTTGTTTTTTATAGTTGTTTTTCACTCATAAGCGTTCTGAATATCCTGTTCAATACGGCTATTGCCGCTGCCGAAAGTATAAGCTCCGCGCTAAATTGTGCATAGGCAAGTCCGTACATGGGGAAAAGATAGTTGAGAATGAATAAGAACGGTATTTCAAATACTATCTTTCTCAATATGGCAAAAAGCAGTGAAAGTCGTCCTATACCGCAAGCCTGGAAAACTGCCACCGCAAGAAAATCCAGTCCCATGAACGGGAGCGAAAGGCAAAGACCTCTCAGAAACTGCGCGCCGTATGATATTATTTGCCCGTTGTCTATGAACATTCCCATAAATGTGGGAGCGAACATAAAGAACACAAGTGTGACAAATGCCAGCATACTCACGGCTATTTTGGCTGAAAATATTATGGCATATTTTGCTCTCTTGTGCGTTTTGTTGGCGTAGTTATAGCTCACAAGGGGCATTATACCCTGCGAAAGTCCAAGCGCTATATACATAGGCACAAGATTTATCCTGTTTGCTATGCCCATTGCCGCCACGGCGTCTGCGCCATATGAGGCTGTGAAGTTGTTTAATATAGTCATGCCCGTTACATTCAGCAGATTTTGTATTGAAGCGGGTATACCCACACCGCATATGCCGAGTATAATTTCTTTTTTAAATCGGAACATCGACGGGCGTATGCATACATATGTCCGTCCCCTTTTTATGAAAAGAAGAATAAGAAAATACAGGCAGGCAACACAGTTTGATATGAATGTGGCAAGTCCCGCACCCTCTGCGCCAAGCCCCAGTCCGAACGGCAGCACGAATATTGGGTCAAGTATTATGTTGAGTATGCAGCCGCTCATTGTGCCTATGCTTGCATGGAAAGCCGAGCCTTCCGCTCTCACAAGGTATGCAAACACCACATTGAGTATAGCGGGCGCCGCTCCGAGAGCAACAGTCCACTTGAGATATTTTGCAGTTGCCGTGAGAGTGTCGGGCTTAACTCCCAGTATGTCCAGAAACCGTGAGCGGAACACTATATACACCGCCGAAAAAACAAGCGCAAAGAAAAGCGAGCAGTAAAAACCGAAGGCGGAACTTTTATATACCGTGTCGTAGTCCTTTCTGCCGAGCGCTCTGCTCATCATGCTGGATGTGCCCACGCCGAAAAGATTGTTTATTGCGTTGAAAGCAAGCAGCACGGGAGCTGCAAGAGCCACTGCCGCATTCTGCACGGGATCGTTTGTAAGTCCCACGAACCATGTGTCGGAAAGACTGTATATCACCATCACAAGTGAGCTTATTATAGTCGGCACGCCGAGAAGCATAACAGATTTTGGCACGGGCATTTTCTCAAATAAATATATCTTTTTTATATCCTCTCTGTTTTGCATACACATTTCTCCATTCGTTATAAAACAGCTTTATTATACATCATTTCCATATATAAATCAAGAACGGGTAATTTATTTGACAAATATGTAAATATATAATATAATGTAAAAAGATGTTATATCATCAATAAATAAAAAAAGGAGTAAAAACAATGGTAAAATGGTTGATTCTTGTATTATACCTCTTGCTCATGGTAGGCATAGGAGTATACTGCAACAGAAAAACAAAGAATGTAAGTGACTTTGTCCTTGGCGGACGAAGCATCGGACCATGGTTCTCGGCATTTGCCTTCGGTACATCCTACTTTTCGGCTGTCGTATTCATAGGCTATGCGGGACAGTTTGGCTGGACCTACGGTATTTCGGCATTTTGGATAGGCCTTGGAAATGCTATCATAGGTTCTCTGCTTGCTTGGCTTGTTCTCGGTAAGCGCACAAGGACTATGACAAAATATCTCGATGCAACTACAATGCCCGAGTATTTTGAAAAGCGTTATAATTCAAAGGGGCTTAAAATTTCGGCTTCTCTTATAATTTTCCTTTTCCTCATACCCTATACCGCATCGGTATATAACGGCTTATCTCGTCTTTTCGAGTCATCGCTTGGTATACCCTATATATATTGTATCATAATCATGGCTGTGTTCACTGCCATTTATGTTATAGCGGGCGGTTTCCACGCAACGGCTCTCAACGACTTCGTTCAGGGTATGATAATGCTTGTGGGTATAATAACCGTAGTATTCACGGTTTTACACAAGGCAGGAGGCTTTTCGGGAGCAATGGAAGGTCTTTCGGTCATAGCCGATGACGCAGGCAATACCGGAACGCTTAATTCTCTTTTCGGACCCAAGCCCGCAGACCTTCTGGGCGTTGTAATTCTTACATCTCTCGGTACATGGGGACTTCCTCAGATGATACAGAAGTTCTATTCCATATCGGATGATGCGGCAATAAAGAGAGGCACCATCATTTCAACATTATTTGCTCTTATAGTTGCGGGCGGCAGCTACTTCCACGGCGGTCTCGGCAGACTTTTTGCCACAACAGACCCCGCAGATACATCAAAGACGCTCATCAACTTTGTTGGCGGAAAGCTCGAATATGACGCTATCGTTCCTGCGATGCTCGAGAGCGTTCTTCCCGACCTTCTTCTGGGACTTATAGTTGTGCTTGTGCTTTCGGCGTCCATGTCAACTCTGTCATCACTTGTTATGACCTCCAGCTCGACACTCACGCTCGATATCATAAAGCCGTCCATGATCTCAAAGGGCAAGGAATTTGACGAGAAGAAGCAGGTGTTCATAATAAGAATATTCATTGCGGTATTCCTTATCATATCGGTACTTATGGCAGCTAAGAAAAACGCTTATATCACAACTCTTATGAGTATCTCATGGGGCGCTCTTTCGGGCTCGTTCCTTGCGCCTTTCATGTACGGTCTTTTCTCAAAGAAGATCACAAAGACGGCTGTTGGCACATGCTTTGTGTTTGCCGTAGGCTTCACGCTCATACATACCTGTCTGTTCCTCCTCGGCTGGTTCCCCGAGCTTACAGACGCGGCAAGAGCATTGCCTCTTCCGTTTAATGTAACCTCACCTCTTAACGCGGGTGCGTTCTGTATGGTATTTTCACTTATACTTTGTCCTCTGGTAAGTATGTTTACAAAGCCCGAGTCAAAGGAATATGTGGACGAGGTTTTCAATTGCTATAAATAATTTAAAAAAACGGCTCACAGTAAAATCTGTGAGCTGTTTTTTAGTGCAAGCATTGTCGTGTCCTTTTAATTGTTTTCTTTAATTCTTATCCTTAAAAAACAACGAGAATATTTTTGTTATTGCGGGCGCAAGAGCCACGAACCAGAACATACATACAAACTGCATTGCCGCCTTTGCAAAGCCGCTGCCTATTCCCAGCGAAACGAGCATATCCGCTCCCGTTCCCGCAAAGTGATCGACCATAGTATAAGTAAATATACAGAATACTGCTCTCAATACCTTTTCTGCGGTTTTTATATCCGTTGAGAACTTTATAAAGCGCCTTTCTATGAACCAGCCTATGAACACGCCCATAGCTCCTCCTGCTGTTTTGAATGAATCCACAGCCATTTTGGAGCCTTCCACTATTATTGTGCCGTCTGCCGCATAATCGGCGGGGTATGACTTAAGCGCAGCGTATGCCATAAGCAGTACACAAGCTCCCACGCCTGCAAGCAATGCCCATATGTCGGCATTTTTGTTGTTTTCTATAACGGGCATGAGCTTTGCAACTGCAAATATTGAGATTATGCCTATCACAAAGGCTACGATAACATCCTGCGGAGTGTGTACACCCAGATAGTTCCTTGAAAATGCTATAAGAATGATCAATATAACAAGTAATATTTTAAATGCCTTGGGTACCTTTGACTTTTCGTCCGTATCCACCGCAAGACCGCCCCATACGCTTACGGCGTTTCCCGTGTGACCGCTTGGGAAGGAATATCCCGTCGCATCCGCCTGTGCCGCGGGAACGGGAGTTATCCTTGCGTCTCTTATCCACGGGCGGTAAACACAGGCTGTTATCTTTATAAAGCCGTTTATTATCCTTCCCCAATAGAGGGTAAACATGAGGAATATACCCTTTTTCTTGTCATAGCACCAGTATATAAGACCTATGAGAAATAGCAGTATAGATGTTTCACCTAGCTTTGTGATGTATTCGAATATTGCGTCGAAGGCTCCTCCCGTTGCCTCTCTTATGTTTTGCAAAAAAAGCAGATAACTTATATCCATTTATATTTCCTCCTTATTGAGCTGTTCTTTCATTTTCTCTTGCGCCTCTCTGCGCCGTGGACTGAGTGAGGGCAGGGGTATTTGTCATGCCGCCGCTTGTCATTTGCAGCCGGCTTACATTCAATGTCCTTTTTGCGGGACCGAATCTTACCTCATTTATTATCTTAAGCCTTGTTTCCTCGGCAGAGCTGTTGTATCTTTCGCATTTTTCATATAAAGCCTTGTCGCTTTCATATCTGCTCCTTTCCGCCGTGTAGGCTTCATATGCCTGTCTGTTGGCGTTTACGGTGCTGTCAAAATGGAAATGCTTTTCAAAGTCCGAATAGAGCTTCACGGGCTTGGGTTCAACCGGAGTTTTGCTCATATTAACTATTTTGAGCGATTTTAATGCGCCCGAGCTATCTCTTATAGACATCACCTGCGGTTCTGCGCCGTTATTTTCAAGCAGAGCGTTGAAGTTGTCCTTAAGGAGCTGTACTCTTTGCCTCATACATTCCTCATCACTTATATTATTGTGCTTTTCGCAAAGCTGAGCAAGAGATTTGGTGCCTATGTATATACTTTTGGCGGCGTCCTCAAGCTCCTTAGGGGTACTTAAAGGTCTGCCAAGAATATCCCTAAGCACATTTTTGGGATCGCTTTGGCTCAATATCTCCATTGTGATGTCCAGCCTTATATTTATAACGGGAGGCTTTAAATCAAATTCTTTGAATTTATCCGCAAAACTGTTTATAGTCTCGCTGTCCGCCCGTCCGCTCAGCATATCCGCATATGCCTGCGATATCTTAGCATTGTTCTCCATATTTTCCTTGCGCTTTTCATACATTTGGCGCATATATTCCTTCTCCTCGGGACTTCCGTTTCTCATGGTATCTTTGTATGAATCTATCATTTCCTTGAGGATATCTATGCGCACAGGCTGAAAGCTGTCGTTTCCGTTTTTCACAAATACAAACTCGGAGCAGTTGCTTTCCATAGTGTTCATTATTTTTACCGTCAGACCCTTTTCGGCTTCTCTCAGCTTATTTTTGTCGCCTATATTTTCGGCAGTCAGTCCGAAATACTCCGCCATAGTCTTGTTGTTTATATATACGGCGTTCACGGCAGCCCAAAGCCTTTCCTTGTCCGCCTCATTAAATTCCCTGCTTACTATTGTGGGACAGCCCGTAAGGTCATTCAGTATACTTTTATTCATACCGTCGCAATTGTTCAGATATTGCTCCTGCGGTCTCTGATGCTGAGGTCCGCCGCTGAAATATTGCAACAAATTTGGCAGCTCGACCTTATAACTCCTGTGGGCGAACCTTCCCGAACCCGTAGTTATACATCTGAGTACCAAATCGTCATTGTCATGCTCGCGGTTTCTTTCTATTGCTTCTGCTGCTGCCCTTATAGAGCTTTTGAGTCCTTTATTATCTTTAAATTGATCCTGAAATACTCCGCCTTGTCCGTTCATGTAAACCAGAGCATCATTGAAGTCATGTGAATTTACCATTTGTACGTCGGCGATTTTTTTGCACAGCATATCATTTGCTTCCGTGCCGAGATTTCCCAATGTGGCATTGCTTATGGTTTTCAGATCGTTCATATCCGTATTGTCAATAAATGCTTGATTGTATGTAGCCTTGAATGCTTCGGAAGCAACCGTTCCGTCGGGCTGTATTCCGTCGGTCAGAAATGAGTCCGATGCCATATAGTTGAGCCTTAAAAGACTTACGGCTTTGTCGAGCGTGCACGCCATGCCCACCTCTCCAAGCAAGGACATATCGCATTTTTCCACCTCTTGGTTCATATTGAAGGCAAGACCTCTGGCAGAGCAGTCCAGAACGGCATTTCGCAGGTCATCCTTTTCGCTCAGGTCATGATATTCGCACTTGAGATGCAAAACAGCCTCCGTCATTTTCACAAATGTGGGATAGGTTTCCTCATTGAGTTGCTTTATTGTGTCCTTGTTGGGATCCTTGCGGAAAATTTTTATGAACTCACTGCCCATTTTCCGCTTGAAATCATCCATTTCCTTGGAGTTATCCGTAAGCAGCTCACGATAGGTCAGCTTATGATCCGAGCCCTCAGGGTAATTTTTTGTGAGCATATATGCGTATACATAATCATGCAGCTCTCTTGAACCTATAAGATTTGGTATCATGTTGTCGTGAAGAAACTTACTGTGTATTTCGCCGAACAGATCATCTATTTTGCTTGCATCCCTGTCCGGAAAAAGGTCGGCATAAAAAAGTGCCACATCCTTTCTTTTTCTGTCTTGCAATTCCTTTTGTGTGTCCTTTACTATCCTCTGCACATCCTCCTTGTAGTTTACGGTATAGTGCAGGGAAGCGACCGCTTTTCTCTCCGCAGTCGCTCTTATCTCGGGACTGCTGTTTTCGGGAGCGTTTATTATTACGGCTCTGGGCTTTGCAAATATTGAGTTCCTGTTCATTATAGTTATGAACGAATCATTGTCGAAGGAAAGGGCACTTCTTATGGCTCCCGCATATGCGGAAATATTGTTTTCCTTATCCCTTCCCAGCTTATCCGTAAGATTTTTGCCGTCTATATATATGCTGTCAAGAGCCTTGCGCATATTGTCGCTATTAAGCTCCGAAAAACCCGTAACGCTTTTTATAAGGTCTATGTCGTTGTCGCTTAATGTCGCTCTTATGGCCTTTTGTATTGCGCCTGCGCTGTTTTCGTTATAGCTTGCGGAATAATCTATTGAAGCAGCAGCCTTGCTGCGCATTGCTTCTTCCAATTTATTCTGTTTATTCTGTATTTCATCATGTCTTTCTTCCGTTTCAAGCCATGCTTCGGGATCGCTGTAGTCAATATCTTCATTTGATAAGGGGCGCGCAACAGCCATAACGGCTCTCTGGTCCAGGAAATTATCGCTCATGACCGTTACGAAGGAATTGCTGTCGGGCGAGAGCGCTTCTCTTATTGCTTTTATATAATCGGCAAAGCTGAAATTATTGCCCTCTCCAAGCATACTTGTTATGCTTTTTCCGTTTATATATATTCTGCCGAGAGCCTTTCGCCTGTTTGCGTCATTCTGCGCCTCCTCCTCTTCCGAAAGGGCAGGGACTTCCTCATAGCCCGTGATTCGGCTTATAAGTGTCATATCGTCCATTTCTGCGGATATACCCAGATTTATGGCGCTGTCAAAAGCCTCCTGTATCTGTTCCTGTGTTACTGCCATGCTTACACCTCCTTAAACTGTCCTCTCGTTCTGCACCGCATCTCTCTGCGCCGTAGGCTGTGTGAGGGCAGGGGAATTATTCTGCGCCGTCAAGCCGTCTCTTGACATCTGCAGCTGGTTTACATTCACTTCTCTCTGTCCGAGACCGCTTCTTTCCTCCGTTATTATCTTGACCCTTGTTTCCTCCAGAGCGCTGTTGTATCTTACCCGCTTTTCATATATAGCCTTTTCGTGCTTGTAGTCTTCATTATCGTTTATATATTTTTCATAGGCTTTTATATTTTTGTCGACCGTGCTTTTAAGATGGAAGTGCGTCTGACGCTCGGTATAGAGCTCCACCTTCTTTGGCTCAACGGGAGGCTCGCCTAAGCTCATTGTAATGGGCTTCAGCACGCCGTTTTTATCCCTCACCGACATTGGCTTGGGCTCTTTTCCGTTATCCTCCATATAAGCGTTGAAGTTGTCCTTCAAAAGCTGTTCCCTCTGCCTTGTACATTCCTCATCGCTCATGTTCTCGCCCTTGGGACAAAGCTCCGCAAGCGTTTTGTTTCCTATGTATATATTCCTTGCGGCTTCTTCAAATTCCTGTGGTGTGCTGAGCATTTTGCGCGAAAAGCCCGAGAGAATATTTCCCGTTTTTTCTTGACTCATCATCTCCATTGCCATATCGAGCCTCATTTCTGCCGAAGGCAGTACCATATTGTTTTTCTCGAATACATCCTTGAAGCTTTCTATGGTTTGACTGTCGGCTCTGCCGCTCAGAATGTCCGCATATGCCCTTGCCGTTTTGGCGTTCTCCTCAAATGTATTGTTTCTTGCTGTCGCCATCTCTCTTGAGTACTTGTAATCGGCGGATACTGTCTTACGGTAATTGACATAATCCTCCGGACCATAAGAATCCTCCGGTCCCGATGCTTTCGCCAGGTCTACCTCGTTATAGACATGTACATTGACCTCCTGAAAGCTGTCGCGTCCGTTTTTTACAAATACAAATTCGGGACCGTTATTTTCCATTGAGTTCAATATCTTGCCCGCAAGCTGCCTTTGTACATCTTCTATCCTTGCAGCGATATTGTTTTCGTTAAGTCCGAAGTATTCCGCCATGCTCTTGTTGTTTATATATATTGTATTTACAGCCGCCATAAGCCTTTTCTTATCCTCCGTGTTAGGCTCTCTGCTGACTATGGTGGGGCAGCCCGTCAGGTCGTTTAATAAGCTCCTCTTTGTTCCGTCATAGGGCTCTTCCGAGGCTATATTTCCAATATATTTACTGTTGCCGAAAAAGTATTGGCGCAGATTGTCTGCGTTGAGCATGTAATCCGCGGGTCTGGATCTTCCTGTACCGGATGATATGCTGTCGAGTATAAGGTCGTCGTTTTCCTTCGCACGGTTTCTTTTTGCGCTTATTGCCGCGTTCCTTACTGCCTCTCTTACTTTTCCGTCTTTAAAATTCTGTCGTATCATACCGTCCTGTCCGTTCAGGTAGTCTGAAGCCGCATTGGGATCCACCCCTACACGCGCCGATAATACCGACACTTTTTCTGTTAGTGTATTTACAAGAACAACATTATCCCGCATATCCGAAGTGCCCGCCATAGAATTTTCTATTGTTTTTATATCATTCCTATCCACATTGTCAAAAAACGCCTCATTTGCTACGGCAGCCTTACATTCGGCGGATAATTTTCCGTCGGGGAGCCTGCCGTCGTTCAGATAGCTGTCCGATCCGATATAGTTAAGCTGACTTTCGTTAATTGTGCTTAAGTTGAGTATAAACTGCATCCTTGCCATAAAGGCGATGTCGCATTTTTCAAACTGTTGGGCAAGATTGTGCATAACAACGGTATGCTTGGCAGCAAAAACGGCGTTTCCTATATCGTCCTTTTCGCTTATGTCGTGATAACCGACCTTTGTGTGCAATACCGCATCCGCCATTTTTATAAGTGTAGGATATGTTTCCTCGTTAAATTGTTTTGCGGCGTCTGTTTTGGGCTTTCCGAATATCCTGCAGAATTCCTTGCCCATCTTTACCTTGAACTCGTTCATTTCCTCGGAGTCGTCGTTGAAAAAATCCTCGTAGGAGGGCTTTTTGCCCGAGCCTTCGGGGAATTCTCGGGTAAGCATAAACATATATACAAAATCCATGGGATTTCTGTGGTTTACAAAATCCGGAAGTATATTTGTAAAATTATGCATCACTGTTTTTTCTAAAAACTGACCCTTGTCAAGGCTATTGCCGTCCTCTCCCTCGGGCAGAAGCGAAGAAAAGAACAAACGCAGGTCCTTATTCTTCTTTTCCTCTATTTCGGCTTCCTTTTCTCTTACCGCTCTTTGCATATCCTCTCTGTAGCTTGCAACATAGCTTATGGATGCCATCGCCTTGTTTTCCATAGCCTCTCTTATTTCGGGAGTGCTGTTTTCGGGCGTGTCGATAACTACGGCTCTGGGGTTTGAAAATGCGGAGTTTCTTTTCATGATAGTAATAAAGGAGTTGTTTTCGGGCGAAAGAGCCTCTCTTACCTCCCTTGCATAATCCGCAATGTTGTAGCCGTTTTCCTCTCCGAGCTTATCGGTGAGATTTTTGCCGTTTATATATATGCTGTCAAGAGCACTTTGCAAATTGTCGCTATTCAGCTCGTCAAGCCCCGTGACGCTTTTTAAAAGGTCTATGTCGTTGTCGCTTAAATTTGCAATTATAGCCTTTTGTATAGCTTCCTCGTAATTTGCCGTATAGTTAGCGGCATGATTTACCGAAGCGGCAGCCTTGTTACGCATGATTTCTTCCTTAGTCTGTGCTTCGTTATATCTTTCTTCCGTTTCAAACCATGTTTCGGGATCGCTGTAATCAATATCATCCTTCGATAAGGAGCTTGCAATAGCCATAACGGCTCTTTGGCTTAAGTTATTTTCGCTCATAACGGTCACGAAAGAATTATTTTCAGGCGAAAGCGCCTCCCTTATAGCCCTTGCATAATCGGCAAAGCTGAAGCTATCGTCTTCTCCAAGCACGCTCGTTATGCTTTTTCCGTTTATGCATACTCTGTCAAGAGCCTTTCTCTTGTCTTCTTCCGGCTCATCCTCCATTTCCGTGATGCTGTTTATAAGGGTCATATCGTCCATTTCCGTGTATAAACCCAGATTTATAGCGCTTTCAAAAGCTTCTTGTATCTGTTCCTGTGTCGCTGCCATGTTTATACCTCCATGTTGTTGAATTTTACCAATCATACATATTAGCAAAGTTTTGTAGGGGCGTGCATTGCACGCCCGCTGCGGGTGAAAGTAGGCTCCCTTATTGAGGGAGGGGGAGCCAAGAGGGAGAGGGAACCCCAAACTCTCGGCGCCCCTTTGGGGGAGCTGGCACCCGTAGGGTGCCTGAGGGGGCTTAAAGTACATTTAATGTTGTGCCGTCCTCTCATTCTGCGCCGCGCCTCTCTGCGCCGTCGGCTGTGTAAGGGCAGGGGAAACCGCCATGCCGTTAGTCATCTGCGCCTGCATAATATTCATAGTCCTCTGCGCGGGACCGCTTCTTTCCTCTTTTATTATCTTAAGCCTTGTGTCCTCCAGAGATGCGTTGTACTTCGTGCATTTGTCATAGAAAGCCTTGTAGCTGTCATATCTTTCCTTTTCGGCTACATATGCGTCATATGCCCGCCTGTTTTCGTCTATGGTGCTGTCCATATGGAAATGCTTTTGGAAATCCGTATAGAGCTTCACCTGCTTAGGCTCAACGGGCGGTTTGTCCATATTTATCACCTTAAGTGGCTTAAGCGTGCCGTAAGCATCTCTTATATACATTGCCTGCGGCTGTATACTGTTGTTTTCAAAGAGATTTTTGATATTATCCTTAAGGAGCTGTTCTCTCTGCGCCGTGCATTCCTCGTCGCTTGTGCCGGCTCCCTTCTGGCAAAGCTCCGCAAGCGTATGATTGCCTATGTATATATTCTTGGCAGCGTCCTCAAACTCCTGCGGCGTTGTCAGCTTTCTGCCCAGAAGTCCGTAAAGCACACTTCCCGTTTCATTCTGTGAGAGTATTCCCATTGCAAAGTCGAGCCTTATGTTTACCGAGGGTACATCCATTCCCTTTGCCTTGAATACATCGCTGTATTTTTCAATGCTTTCCTTGTCGGCTCTACCGCTCATAACATCCGCAAACACTCTTGCGGCATTGAATTTTTCATTTCTTATTTCATTACGGACTTTTAAGGTTTCTACGGCATTTTGCCTCAATTTACTGCTTTCCGGGTCGCGTCTGTTGTAATCCGTGAAACCGATCTTAGATGTCGAGTTGTAATATCCCTCAATTTCTACCGCACTGAAGCTGTCATGCCCGTTTTTTACGAAGAGATATTCATTGCCGACATTATCCATTGATTTCATTAATATTTCGCAAAGCTCATGGTCTACTTCATCTATTCTGTCCAGAATATTGTTTTCGTTAAGACCGAACTTCTCGGCAACGCTCTTGTCGTTTACATATACAGTGCTTACAGCAGCCATATACTGCGCCTTGAGCTTTTCGGGCGAAACGGCTTGTCTGCCTTCCTCGCTGTCTATTGTGAAGCAGCTTGTCAGCTCGCCCAGCAGACTGTATCTGAAGCCGTCATATTTGTCCTTATCGGGTTTATTGCCGTACTTTCGGGCATTGCTGTATATATCCTCTGCTTCGGCAGCTACTCTTTTTCTTCTGTCAGCCTCCCGCCTCTCGGCTTCCGTCATTTCAGCTGTGTTTTCGGCTTGTGCGTCATTTTGCTCCGCTCTTCTTTGTACGCCCTGATTTCTGTAAATGCCCCATAATCTGTCAAAGCTTATCATATTTCCTCCGGTGCCCTTGGACATACGAAGCAGAGTGAGGTCACCGTCCGCCTTGTCCTTATCTCTTTCAAGCTGTATGGCAGTTTCCCTCATTATTTTTTTATGATCGGGAAGCTTTACAATATCGCTGAGATCCTCTCCGTTTTGGTACCTTTGCAGCAAGCCTTCGTCCAAGCTTATTCTCGACATTATAGCGGCGTCCAATTCGTATAGCTTATTCTCATTATAGGGATCTATCGTAGCCATACTGCTGCTGCATATCGTTTTTAAATCGTTTGTATCCAGATCGTCAACATACATCTGATATTTTGCCGGAAGCTCCATTCCCGAACGGTTTATTGTACCATCAATGTAGCTGTCGGTCTTCATATAGTTGTATCTTGACAATATGCTTATATTAAACAATACTGCGCCTTTTGGCATAACGCCTATGTTTGCATCGCCGAGCTGCTGTGTCATATCAACCATAAAATCAAGCTTGAAGCGGTCAAATACCGCATTTTCAAGGTCGTCCTTTTCGCTCAGGTCGTGATAGCCTGTTCTGATATGCAGTGCGGCCTCCGACATTTCTATCATCTTGGGAACCGTTACCTCGTTGTAAAATTTTGTATTGTCGTTATATATCACGCCGTTTACCGTTCTTGCAGCGCCGTCGGGTATCTTCAGGAATAAATTGCAGAAATCCTTTCCCGCCTGCTTTTTAAAATCCTTCATCTCCTGCGAATCATCATTCATTATCTGTTCGAGCGTAAGCTTATTGCCCGAACCGCTCGGATAATCCAGTGTAAGCATATAGTTGTATACCTTTTGTTCGGGAAGTCTGCTCGTTACAAAATCAGGCATTATATTGTTTTCCTGAAAGTAATTATAATATATATCATGTGTAAGGCGTTCATTATCATATGATGAAATATCCTCGCCGTTATTAAACAGTGATGCAAAGAACAGCTTGTTGTCCTCTGCCGCCCTGTCCGTTAATCTCTTTTCCGCATTTAAAATATTTTCTCTTGCGTCTATTTTGTAGTTTACGGTATAGTGCAGTGAAGCGACTGCTTTTCTCTCCGCAGTCGCTCTTACCTCGGGACTGCTGTTTTCGGGAGCATTTATTATTACGGCTCTGGGGTTTGCCATTATGGAATTTCTGTTCATTATAGTTATGAACGAATCATTGTCGAAGGAAAGGGCGCTTCTTATGGCTCCCGCATAAGCGGCAATGTTGTTTTCGTTCTCCCTTCCAAGCTTATCCGTAAGATTTTTGCCGTCTATATATATGCTGTCCAAAGCCTTGCGTATGTTTTCGTCATTCAGCTCATCAAGTCCCGAAATGCTTTTTATAAGGTCTATGTCGTTGTCGCTTAATGTAGCTTTTATAGCCTTCTGTATTGCGCCTGCACTGTTTTCATTATAGCTTGCGGAATAATTTATTGAAGCAGAAGCCTTGTTACGCATTGCTTCTTCCAATTTATTCTGTTTATTCTGTATTTCATTATGTCTTTCTTCCGTTTCAAACCATGTTTCGGGATCGCTGTAGTCGATATCTTCATTTGATAAGGGGCGCGCAACAGCCATAACGGCTCTCTGGTCCAGAAAATTATCGCTCATGACCGTTACGAACGAATTATTCTCGGGCGAGAGCGCTTCCCTTATTGCTTTTATATAATCGGCAAAGCTGTAGTTATTGCCTTCTCCAAGCATACTTGTTATACTTTTTCCGTTTATATATATTCTGTCGAGAGCCTTGCGCCTGTTCACGGCGTTTTGCTCCGTCTCCTCCTCCGAAACTTCATATCCCGTAATTCGGCTTATAAGGGTCGTATCGTCCATTTCCAAAGATATGCCCAGATTTATGGCATTGTCAAAAGCATCCTGTATCTGTTCCTGCGTTATTGCCATTTTGTATCCTCCTCGCACATACAAATTTACGATTATCCTATTATCTATATTTTACCACATTTTTTGAATAAAAGCATTGTAGTTTGCGCTATAGTTTTTACAGTTTACGCCATAATTGCCTCATATTTTAAGCTACATTCCGTTTCAACATAAAAAACCCGCCTTATCATTTCCTTAACATCTCCTTTTTTGGAGCGAAAAATTAATAAGACGGGCGAATATATTATTTTTATTTCTTGAGATTTCCAAAAAATCCCCTCACAAGATTACGGCTCACATCTCTGCCTATCTGTCCCAGAGTGCTTCTCACCGTGCTTGTGGCTATCTTGCTTATAGTGTCGGCGGTGCGCTTTCTTTCTCTCTCGCGTTCGCGTTCTTCTCTCTGCCTTTCCTTTTCCTCCTCCTTGGCTTTCTTTTCGGCTTCCTTTGCGGCTGCCGCCTCCTGCTGCGCCTTAAGCTCCTCTGCTTCTTCCTCGGCTTTTATCTCCTCCAGATCCTCATATGCCGACTTGTTGTCCACGGCGTCCTTGTATTTTAGATAAAGATCGGATGAATTTATTATGCTCTGTCTTGTTTCCTCCTCGCAGGGACCCATAAAGCTCTGAGGCGGGAGTATAAATGCCTTTTGCACCGTTTCGGGCGCGCCGTTTTCATCTAAAAATGATACAAGAGCCTCGCCCGTGCTAAGCACGGTTATAGCCTCTGTGGAATCAAAGGCGGGATTTGGTCTGAAGGTCTGCGCTGCGACCTTTATAGCCTTTTGTTCATTTGGCGTATATGCCCTTAAGGCGTGCTGTATCCTGTTGCCAAGCTGCGCAAGTATGGTTTCGGGTATATCCGAAGGACTTTGAGTTATAAAATAAATACCTATTCCCTTTGAGCGGATGAGCCTTATGACCTGTTCAAGCTTTTCCATAAGTGCCTTCGGTGCGTCGTTGAAAAGCAGATGTGCCTCGTCAAAGAAGAATACCATCCTCGGCTTATCCATATCGCCGACCTCGGGGAAGGTCTCATAAAGATCCGTAAGGAGCCACAAAAGGAAGGTGGAGTAAAGCTTGGGATTGTTGCCGAGCTTAACACAGTCAAGTACATTTATAATGCCCCTGCTTGTGTTAGACAGCCTTACCCAGTCCTTTATATCAAGATCCGGCTCACCGAAGAATATATTTCCGCCTGCATCCTCAAGCGACAAAAGCGCTCTTGTTATGGCGCCCACGCTCTGTGAGGTGACATTGCCGTACTGCGTCTGGAGCTCCTTTGCATTGTCCGATATATATTGGAGCATTGAGCGCAGATCCTTTATATCTATTAGAAGAAGCTTCTTATCGTCCGCAACTCTGAACGCTATGTCGAGTATACCGCTCTGTGTGGGATTTAAGTCGAGAAGTCTTGACAAGAGAACGGGTCCCATATTGGATATGGTAGTTCTCACGGGAATACCCTTTTCACCGAACACATCCCAGAAGGCGACGGGAAATTCCTTGCCTGTAAATTCGTCTGTCACATTGCATTTTTTGAGCTGTGCGGCAACGTGCTTTTCCGTTTCATCGCCTTTTTTTGCAATACCGCACACATCGCCCTTTATATCCACCATAAATACGGGTACGCCCGCATCGCTGAATGTTTCCGCCATTACCTTAAGACTTATGGTCTTGCCCGTGCCCGTGGCGCCTGCAATAAGTCCGTGTCTGTTTGCCATTTTTGCATTGAGGAATATAGGAGTTTCCCCCGATGCTATCCATAATTTACCTTCGCTTGTGTACATATTCTTTCCTCCTGTTTGTATTTCTCCTTTTAGTATACAATATTTGCCATATGATTACAACAATAAATAAAATATCCGCTCTGTAGACATATGGGCAGTATGCGGTCTATAACATATACAGAGCTTGAGCCGAAGGCTTACAGCATATATTCCTTCAGCCTGTTCTCGGTCTCCTCATCAGCATACAGCTCAAAATAATAGCCGTCCTCTCTGTTTTCGCTTGCCGTCACCTCGCAGCCTCCGTGTATAAGGGTCAGAAGGCTTCCCTTGCTGTAGGGTATCATGACCCTTATGCTTTTTTTGAACGAGCGTATGACCTCCTCGGTCTTTTCTATGAGCTTGTCTGTGTTTATTTTTTCCTTTGCGGATATCGAAACTGTAGCAACAGCCCTCTCATCCTTGAGAAGAGGTTTTTCAACATCCTCCCTATCTATCTTGTTGTATACCGTTATTACGGGCTTTCCGCCTGCGCCAAGCTCGTTGAGCGTGTCATATACTACCCTCATCTGCTCCTGCCTTTTGGGGCTTGAAGCATCCACAACATGTATGAGCACATCGGCAAAGCTCGCCTCCTCAAGCGTAGCCCTGAAAGCCTTTATAAGACTGTGCGGCAGCTTCTGTATAAAGCCTACTGTGTCCGTAAGCAGGTACTTTGCTCCGCTCTCCGTTTCAATGGCTCTTGTAGTGGTGTCAAGCGTTGCAAAGAGCTTGTCCTCCGCAAGCACTCCCGCGCCCGTGAGGGTGTTGAGCAGTGTGGATTTTCCCGCGTTTGTATAGCCCACAAGCGCAATTACGGGTATTCCCGATTCCGTCCTCTTTTCCCGCATAACGCCTCTGTGCTTTTCTATTTCCTTAAGCTCCGCCGTTAGGTCGGATATTCTCTCGGCAATGTTCCGCCTGTCGGTCTCCAGCTTCTTTTCACCGGGGCCTCTTGTGCCAATGCCTCCGCCGAGCCTAGACATCTCCCGTCCTCTGCCCGTCAGATGAGCCAGATTATATTTAAGCTGCGCAAGCTCCACCTGAACCTTGCCTTCCGCCGAGCCTGCTCTTTTGGCAAATATATCAAGTATTATAAGTGTCTTGTTCATTACCTTTGTGTCAAGCGCGTTTTCAAGGTTTCTTATCTGTGTTTGGCTCAGCTCATCGTCACATATTATGCCCGTTGCGCCCGTCATATCTATATAGGCTTTAAGCTCCTCCAGCTTGCCCTTTCCAAGATAAGTGGCTCTGTTCACAGCTTCTCTTTTCTGTATGAGCCTGCCAAGCACCTCTGCGCCTGCCGTCCTTGCAAGCTCTGCAAGCTCATCAAGACAGCTTTCCGCGTCAAATTCACCGTTTCCGGTGTCTATGCCTACAAGTATGACCTTTTCCGTTTCCTTCTCCGTTTCGTAAAGCATTATTGTCCTACCTCTACTTCTATGTTTGAAGATACCCCATTTTGCGTATCTATTAAGCCCGATGCTTTGTTTTCATCCTTTCCGCAGCCGTTTAATATCATTACGGCAAGCGCAAGCACTATAATTATCCTTGTTTTCATATCCTTTTCCTCCTTTTGCCGTCTTTTTAATACCATTATAATGTATTATTCTTCTTCCGTCAAATAAATTTACATTTAAAAGGACCGTGAGGTATTTACAATTGCTGTAAATAGTGTTATACTACTATCATTAAATTGTTTTATATCTAACAATTTCAAAGGAGATGTATATGATGATAGCTACTCTTTTAAAGCAGACAAGGGGAATAAAACGCTCCTCGGTCCTTGCTCCGTTGTTTTCGGTGCTCGAGGTCGTTATGGAGGTGCTCATACCTCTTGTTATGTCGGGAATAATAGATAAGGGCATAGAGGCGGGCAACATACGCAATATCTATATTTACGGTGCGCTCATGCTCTTTCTTGCCATGCTGAGTCTTTTCTTCGGCGCTATGGCGGGCAAGCACGCGGCAATAGCCTCTACGGGCTTTGCCTGCAATCTGCGCGACGCCATGTATGAGAACATACAGACCTTCTCATTTTCCAATATAGACAAATTCAGCACCTCGGGTCTTGTCACCAGAATGACTACCGATGTCACAAATGTGCAGAACGCATATCAGATGATATTGAGAATGTGCGTCAGAGCGCCTTTTATGCTTGTGTGCGCTCTGTTTATGTGCTTTTTCATAAACATAAGGCTTAGCCTCATATATGTGTGCGCAATGGCTTTCCTTGCCGTTGTGCTTGGCACAATAATTAAAAAGACAATGCCTCTTTTCGATATGGTTTTCAAAAAATATGACGAACTCAACGAGAGCGTTCAGGAAAATGTGTCAGCCATAAGAGTAGTAAAGGCTTATGTCCGCGAGGACTACGAAAAAGAAAAATTCACCTCCGCGGTCAATAACCTTTACGATCTCTTTGTAAAAGCCGAGCTTATACTCGTAAAAAACGGTCCCGTTATGCTCATTGCCGTATACGGCTGTATACTTGCCATATCCTGGTTCGGTGGCGGTATGATAGTACACGGCAGCCTTACAACGGGCGAGCTGACCTGTATGTTCAGCTATGTCATGAATATAATGATGTCGCTTATGATGCTTTCAATGATATTTGTTATGCTCACTATAAGCTCCGCGGGAGGCAAAAGAATAGCCGAGGTGCTCAATGAAAAGGCGGATATAGTAAACGGAGCATCTCCCGTTATGACCGTTGCCGACGGCAGCATAGATTTTGAAAATGTCTCCTTTTCTTATAAAAAGGGTACGGGCGACTATGCTCTTGCGGATATAGACCTGCACATAGATTCGGGCGAGACAATAGGCATAATAGGCGGTACGGGCAGCAGCAAGTCCACGCTTGTAAGCCTCATATCAAGACTTTATGATGTGGATGCGGGCGCCGTAAAGGTGGGCGGAGTCAATGTAAAGGACTACGACCTCGAAACTCTCAGAAACAATGTATCGGTAGTGCTCCAGAAAAATGTGCTTTTCAAGGGCACGATACTCGATAATCTCCGCTGGGGCAAGGAGGATGCCACGCTTGAAGAATGTAAAAACGCCTGTATGCTCGCCTGCGCGGACGAATTTATAAATAAAATGCCCGACGGCTACAATACAGTGATAGAGCAGGGCGGCACCAATGTTTCGGGCGGACAGCGCCAGAGGCTTTGTATTGCAAGAGCGCTTTTGAAAAGCCCTGCAATACTTATTCTGGACGACTCCACAAGCGCCGTAGACACTGCAACCGATGCAAAAATAAGAGAAGCCTTCAGAAGCTCCATACCCGATGTTACAAAGATAATAATCGCCCAGAGAATAAGCTCCGTTGAGGATGCCGACAGGATAATAGTGCTTGAGGACGGCAGAATAAACGGCATAGGTACTCACGAGGAGCTTATAGAATCAAATGAAATATACAGAGATGTATACGACTCCCAGATAAAGGGCAGCGGCGACTTTGACGGAAAGGGGGATGACTGATATGCCAAGACTTAGGAATATGCGCGGTCTTAAAGGCGCAAGGAACCCCCGAAAGATACTCGGCAGAATACTTGCCAAGCTTTTCAAAAGCTACAGCATTCACCTTGTAGTGGTTGTTGTTTGCATAATAGGCTCAACTCTTGCTACGGTCAGAGGCACAATGTTTATGCAGAGCCTCATAGACGACTATATTCTCCCCATGACAAAGACAAGCTCGCCCGACTTCACGCCTCTTGCAAAGGCGCTTTTGGGCATAGCTTGTGTTTATGCCGCAGGCGTTTTGTGCAATTTCATATATCAGAGAGTCATGGTCTACACCGCTCAGGGAACCTTAAGGAACATAAGAAAAGAGCTTTTTGAAAAAATGGAATCTCTCCCCATAAAGTATTTTGATACCCATGCCCACGGCGATATTATGTCCGTATACACAAATGATGTGGACACATTAAGACAGCTCATAGGTCAGAGTATACCACAGCTCATAAATTCCGTTGTGTCTGTAGTGGGTGTGTTTGTGAGTATGCTCATATTGGATATACCCCTCACCGTCATAACCGTATTCATGGTGCTTATAATGCTAAGAGTGTCTAAATTTATAGGCGGCAAGTCGGGCTATTATTTCAGCCACCAGCAGAAGGATCTGGGCAAGGTAAACGGCTATATAGAAGAAATGATAAGCGGGCAGAAGGTAGTAAAGGTATTCTGCCATGAGGAAAAGGCGAAAAAGGACTTCGGAGTTATAAACAACGAGCTTAAGGAAAGCGCCTGTAATGCCAATAAATTTGCAAATATACTCATGCCCATAAATGCCAACCTCGGCAACATAAGCTATGTCATATGCGCCGTTGTGGGCGCTGTGCTTGCATTAAACGCCATAACGGGCACGACCTTGGGTACTCTCGTTGCGTTTCTTACTCTAAATAAAAGCTTCAATATGCCCATAATACAGGTCAGCCAGCAGCTTAACAGCATAGTTATGGCTCTTGCGGGCGCAGAGAGAATATTTGACATTATAGACGAAAAGAGTGAGGTGGACGAGGGCAGGACAACTCTTGTAAACATTACCGAAAATAAAGGCGTTATCGCCGAAAGCTCCGCCAGAACGGGCAAATGGGCTTGGAAACACATAGACGAAAACGGCAAAGCCGAGCTTGTAAGGCTTGAAGGCTCCGTTGTATTTGACGATGTGGACTTCGGCTATGATGAAAACAAGATAGTTCTTCACAATATAGAGCTTTTTGCAAAGCCGGGACAGAAAATAGCCTTTGTCGGCAGCACGGGCGCAGGCAAGACTACCATTACAAACCTTATAAACCGCTTCTACGACATACAGGACGGAAAAATTAAATATGACGGCATAAATATAAACGATATAAAAAAGAGCGATCTAAGGCGTTCTTTGGGCATAGTTTTGCAGGACACTCACCTTTTCACGGGTACGGTGCTTGAAAATATACGCTTTGGCAGGCTTGACGCCTCGGATTCTGAGTGTATAGAGGCTGCCAGGCTTGCAAACGCCCACAGCTTCATATTAAGACTTCCCGACGGCTACAACACCATGATAACGGGCGACGGAGCCAACTTAAGCCAGGGACAGCGCCAGCTTCTCGCCATTGCAAGAGCGGCTGCGGCAGATCCGCCCGTGCTCATACTTGACGAGGCCACAAGCTCCATAGACACCAGAACGGAAGG
>CANQVZ010000005.1 GCA_947627425.1 uncultured Clostridia bacterium
CCTATTCGCGTCTGCCGCTTAAGGGTATAAAAATAATAATTGCAAGACCCTATGACAGGGCGCTTGTGCTTGCCGCAGCGGGGCTTGAAAGGCTGGGACTTGAAGGCAGAATATCGCGACTTTTCACTGCGGAGGAAATGCTCCCCGCCTCGGGACAGGGCATTATAGCCTTACAGTGCCGCAGGGGCTTTGAATGGCTCGGCTCGGTGAATGACACAAGCTCCGAGATATGCGCCAAGGCGGAGAGAGCTTTTATAAAGAGGCTTGACGGGGGCTGCACTTCTCCCGCCGCCGCTTTCTGCGTTGTCGAGGGCGAAAGCATTTTTGTAAGAGGAATGAATGTAAAGGATGGAAATATAGTACGCTCCGAAATAAGGGCGGATAAGAACGAATGTGAAAAAGCGGGAATAATTCTTGCGGAAAGGTTGATGTGATGTCGGGAAAGGTAACTCTTGTGGGCGCAGGCACGGGCAGAGCGGGGCTTATGACGCTTGACGGGCTTATTGCTCTTAAGAATGCGGATGTAGTGGTATACGACAGACTTCTGGGCGAGGGTGTTGACGAGCTTATACCCGAAAATGCGGAAAAAATAGACGCGGGCAAAAACAGCGGAAATCACACGCTCCCACAGCATGAAATAAATGAGCTTCTCATTTCAAAGGCGAGAGAGGGCAAAAATGTGGTGCGTCTTAAGGGCGGCGACAGCTATCTTTTCGGCAGAGGCGGAGAAGAGGCAGAGGCGCTCTGTGATGCGGGCATACCCTTCAGCGTCATATCGGGCGTGACATCTGCCATATCGGCTCCCGCCTATGCGGGCATACCCGTAACGCACAGAGATTATTCATCCGCTCTGCACATAATGACGGGGCACAATAAATCGGGGGATAAGCCCGATATCAACTTCAGAGCCTGCGTAGAGGCGGGCGGAACACTCGTCTTTCTCATGGGACTTAAAAACCTCGGCTATATAGCCAAGGGGCTCATGGATGCGGGAATGTCACCCAAAACACCCTGCGCCGTAATAGAGAACGGAGCCTCCTCCATGCAGAAAAAAGTAATATCCGTGCTGGAGGACATAAGTCAAAAGGCGGAGCATCTCAAAAGCCCCTGCGTGATAGTCGTGGGCGAGGTTTGCAGGCTTTCGGACAAGCTGGACACCTATTCGCGTCTGCCGCTTAAGGGTATAAAAATAATAATTGCAAGACCCTATGACAGGGCGCGCGAGCTTGCCGCAGGATTGAGAGAAAACGGCGCATATGTCGAAACAGTGCCGGGCATAAGGCTCAATACCTTACATACTCCTGTATGCGGAGAAATATCGGAGTGCGATACCGTGCTTTTCACAAGTCCTGCAGGCGTAAATTCGGCATTTGAGCTCATTTTTGGCGAGGATAGGGATGTCAGAATACTGGGAGGCAAAACAATAGGCGCGGTAGGCAAAAGGACAGCCTCGGAGCTTTTGAAATACGGCATAAAAGCCGATATCATACCTTCGGAGCACACGGGCAGAGCGCTTGCCGAGGCGGCATATAAAAAAGGCTGCAAAAATATATTGCTTCTCGGCGCAGAAATGGGCGCAGAGGGCATTACCGATTTTTTTGAAGGCAAAAATATAAAATATAAAAAATTGGCTGTATACAGCACGGAAATATTGAATATAACAGGAAAAAGCGCCGATTATATCGTCTTTGCAAGTCCGTCCGAGGTAAAGGGATTTTCCCATAACGGAAAATCTCACACAGCGGTATGTATAGGCAAAACTACGCTTGCGGAGGCAGAAAAGCAGGGCTTTGAATGCATAGTGTCCAAAAGCGCCGACAGCGAGGGCATAATATCCGCAATATTAAATAAAGAAAAGGAGAGAGCAAAGTAATATGGATTTGACAGACCGACCGAGACGGCTCAGAAAAACACAGCTTTTAAGGGATATGACAGCCGAAACGCACATATCCGCAAACAGCCTTGTTTATCCCATTTTTGTCATAGAGGGCGAAAACATAAGGGAGGAGATAAGCTCCATGCCGGGGCAGTACAGATGGAGTATAGACAGGCTTGGCGAGATACTTAAAAAAACAGTGACTTCGGGCGTGCGCGCCGTGCTTCTTTTCGGCATACCCGCGCATAAGGACGAGCAGGGCAGCTCTGCGTGGGCAGAGGATGGCATAGTTCAGAGAGCTCTTGAATACGGCAAGAAAAATTATCCCGAACTGCTCTATATAACCGATGTGTGTATGTGCGAATATACCTCTCACGGACATTGCGGTATACTCGAGGGGGACAGCGTGCACAACGACAAAACGCTTGAAGTGCTTGCAAAGACAGCTGTTTCTCACGCAAGGGCAGGCGCGGATATGGTGGCGCCGTCGGATATGATGGACGGCAGGATAGGCTATATAAGAAGGGCGCTTGACAGAGAGGGCTTTTGCGACATACCCATAATGGCATATTCGGCAAAGTACGCTTCGGCTTTTTACGGTCCGTTCAGAACGGCTGCGGACTCCGCTCCCGCCTTCGGCGACAGGCGTTCCTATCAGATGGATTGCCGAAATATAAGAGAGGCGGTGTATGAAACGGAGCTGGACATAAAGGAGGGCGCGGATATAGTCATGGTAAAGCCTGCGCTTTCATATCTGGATGTGGCGCGGGAGATAAGAAAACGCTTCGACAAGCCTCTTGCGCTCTACAGCGTGAGCGGTGAATATTCCATGATAAAGGCTGCCGCAAGCCTCGGCTATATAGATGAAGAAAGGATAATAAAGGAGACCGCGCTTTCTATGTTCAGAGCGGGCGCGGACATACTTATAACATATTTTGCCCACGAAATAGCGGGCTATATCGGGGAGGGAAGTCTATGATGGATGTTTCCGAGTCGAAAAGGCTTGCGGAAAGATCGGCAAGGGTCATGCCCGGAGGCGTCAATTCTCCCGTGAGAGCATTTAATGCCGTGGGCGGTACTCCGCGTTACATAAAAAAAGCCGAGAGGCAGTATCTCTATGATGAGGACAACAATAAATATATAGATTATATAGGCTCGTGGGGTCCTATGATACTGGGGCATAATGACAAAAGGGTAGTTTCTGCCGTAAAAAAGAGGATAGAAAGCGGTATGAGCTTCGGTGCCTCCACAAGGCTCGAAACGGATATGGCAGAGCTCATATCCTCCCTTGTGCCCTGTGTTGAGATGATAAGAATGGTAAATTCGGGCACGGAGGCGGTCATGAGCGCCATAAGGACGGCAAGAGGCTTTACGGGCAGGGATAAGGTCATAAAGTTCGAGGGCTGTTATCACGGACATGCCGATACAATGCTTATAAAGGCGGGCTCGGGTGCTATGACCTCGGGAGTGCCAAATTCTCTCGGAGTGCCATCCGGCTGTGTGAGCGACACCCTCCTTGCGGTGTATAACGATGTAAAGAGCGTTGAAGACTTGTTTAACGGATATAAGAACCAAATTGCTTGCGTCATTGTTGAGCCGGTCGCGGCAAATATGGGCGTGGTGCTGCCTAAAAATGATTTCCTTAAAAGCCTCAGAAGGCTTTGCGATGAAAACGGCGCTTTGCTCATTTTTGACGAGGTAATAACGGGCTTTCGCCTCGGCATAGAGGGGGCTTCGGAATATTTCGGCATAAATCCCGACCTTGTAACATATGGCAAGATAATAGGCGGAGGTATGCCCGTGGGCGCATACGGCGGCAGAAGGGATGTTATGAGCGTTGTTTCGCCTTTGGGCGAAGTTTATCAGGCAGGCACACTGAGCGGAAACCCCGTCGCCATGCAGGCAGGTATAACACAGCTTGAAGCTCTGAGGGACAACCCCGATATATACGATAATATAAACGCTCTGGGAGAGTATTTCAGAAAGGGCATTGAGGATATTATAAACAGATATTCGGCGCCCTGTACGGTAAACGGTATAGGCTCCTTGCTCACACTTTTCTTTACTCCCGAAAAGGTGAGCGATTACGGCACTGCTTCCGCCTCGGATACGGCTGCCTTTGCCGATTATTTCAACTTTATGCTCGACAGGGGCAATTATTTCGGCGCAAGTCAGTTTGAGGCTGTGTTTGTCTCCTCGGCGCACACAAGGGAGGACATAGACAAAACGCTTTCGGATATGGAGGACTATTTCAAGGGCAGATAGGAGTTTGCAATATGGATGTATATGAAAAACATGAAAAGCTCAAAAATTACATAAGGGAGCTTGGGAGCGTTGCGGTCGCCTTTTCAAGCGGTGTTGACAGCACATTTCTTTTAAAGACGGCGCATGATGTTCTGGGCGATAAGGCTGTTGCCGTGACTGCCGTTTCAAAGCTTTTTCCCGCTGATGAAAGGGACGAGGCGCAAGCCTTCTGCAAGTCGGAGGGCATAAGGCACATTGTTTTTGATTTTGACGCGATGGCTGTTGAGGGCTTCGCGCAGAATCCCCCCGACAGGTGCTATATATGTAAAAAAGCGATATTCGGCAATATAACGGAAATAGCCGAGAAAAATGGCATAAGCTCTGTTGCGGAGGGCACCAATATTGATGATGAGGGCGATTACCGCCCCGGGCTAAGGGCAATATCCGAGCTTGGAATAAAAAGTCCCCTGCGGTATGCGGGGCTAAATAAAGCAGATATAAGGAAGCTTTCGGCAAAGCTGGGACTTCCCACGGCAAACAAGCCGTCCTTTGCTTGCCTTGCCTCGCGCTTTGTATATGGCGAGGAGATAACAAATGAAAGGCTTTCAATGGTCGAAAGGGCGGAAAAGCTGCTTTTTTCCATGGGCTTTGGTCAGGCAAGAGTGCGTATACACGGCAAAATGGCAAGGATAGAGCTTTTGCCCGAGGATATTGAAAAAGCTGCGCTGCCCGAAAACAGACAAAAAATAGTCGGAGAGCTTGAAAAATACGGCTTTACATATATTTCTCTTGACCTTAAGGGCTACAGAACGGGAAGTATGAACGAAGTGCTGGGAGGTAATAATCTATGAAAAACGACAGCCGGAATACATATCTTGAAATTATGCTTTGTATATTATTTTTTCCCTTTCTGGTCATATGGAAATTGATGAAAATGACAGACAGAAAGTAAAAAAATAAAAACAGCGCACTGTCACACGGCAATGCGCTTTTTTATTATTCTATATCCATAACTATGGGGAGTATCATAGGGCTTCTTTTTGTTTTCTGCCACAGATAATCCCTGAGAGTGTCCTTTATGAGCGTCTTTATATACGCCCACTCGTTTATATTTCTTCTCTCGCATTTGTCGAGGGCTTCGTTCACGACAGCCTTTGCCTCGTCCATAAGCTCCTCACTCTCTCTCACATATACAAAGCCTCTGGATATGATGTCGGGTCCGCTCAATATCTCGCCCGTTGCCTTATCCATAGCCACGACCACTATCATAAGTCCGTCCTGTGAAAGATGGCGCCTGTCTCTTAAAACGATGTTGCCCACATCGCCCACGCCCAGACCGTCTACAAATATCTGTCCGCTGGGCACTGCGTTCTGTGTAAGCTTGGCGCTGTTCTTGCCAAGCTCCAGCATATCGCCGTTTGCCATTATGAACACATTGTCCTTGTCCATGCCAAGCTCACAGGCAATATCCTTGTGAGTGCGGAGCATCTTATATTCGCCGTGTATGGGCATGAGGAACTTTGGCTTTACAAGGGAGTGCATTATTTTTATTTCCTCCTGCCTTGCGTGTCCCGATACGTGCACGTCCATAAGACCGTCGTATATAACGTCCGCGCCCTTTTTAACAAGCTCGTTTATTACCTTGTATATGCTCTTTTCGTTTCCGGGTATGGGCGAAGCGGATATTATTATCCTGTCCGTGGACTTCACTTCTATCTGTCTGTGCTCTCCCAGAGCTATCCTGGAAAGCGCAGCCATTGTTTCGCCCTGCGAACCCGTTGTTATTATCACAAGCTCGCCGTCGGAATAATTCTTTGCCTCCTGCACATCTATGAGCGTTGTCTTTGGTATGTCCAGATAGCCCAGCTCTCCCGCGGTCTTTACCACATTTGTCATGCTCCTGCCTATCACGGCGACCTTTCTCTTGTGCTTAACGGCGGAGTTTACTATCTGCTGTATTCTGTCGATGTTTGACGAGAAGGTAGCCACCATTATGCGGCGTCCCTCGCTGTCGTTGAATATCCTGTCTATTATACCGCCCACGGAGCGTTCGCTCATAGTATAGCCGGGGCGTTCCACGTTCGTGCTCTCGCACATGAGCAGGAGCACACCCTTTTTTCCAAGCTCCGCAAAGCGCTGAAGATCTATCATATCCCCCTGTATGGGAGTGAAGTCGATCTTGAAATCGCCCGTATGCACCACAACACCCACGGGTGTGGTGATGGCAAGGGCGGCGCTGTCGGCTATGGAATGTGTCGAGCGTATAAATTCCACCTTGAAGCTTTTGCCGAGCTTTATTACATCGCCCGCATTTACGCTGTTTCTTTCAACGCTGTTTAAAATATTGTGCTCCCTAAGCTTAGTCTCCACAAGCCCTATGGTGAGCTTTGTGCCGTATATAGGCACATTCAGCTCCTTAAGAAAATAGGGCAGAGAGCCTATGTGGTCCTCGTGTCCGTGAGTGAGCACCACTGCAAGCACCTTCTCTTTGTTCTTGGTAAGATAAGAAAAATCAGGAATTACCAGATCGATACCAAGCATATCGTCCTCGGGAAAGGCAACTCCGCAGTCAACTATGAGTATTTCGTCCTCATACTCGAAGGCTGTTATATTCTTGCCTATCTCGTGAAGTCCGCCCAGAGGTATGACCTTAAGCTTTGAGGTCTCCTTAGCGGCTTTTTTGGACGCATTCTTCTTTTCACCCTGCTTCTTTGAGTTCTGCTGCTTCTTCATCTCCGCCAGCAGAGCGTCAAAGTTGTTTTCCGAAGAATGCTTTGCATTATTTCTGAATTTTCTGGTATACAAAATTCCACCTCCATATGATTATTATGTATTTGTCCGTTCATTATTTATCGCACAACAATAACAAGACCCCGAACGGTCTTGTTAAAAAATAAGTTTTTGATCAAAGCTTCATCTCGTATTCCGCGTCCTCGTTCTGAAGCATAATAAGAACTCTGTTGTATTCTGCGTCGTCCTCGACGGGTTCGTAGGTACATTCGTCATCTCCCGAAGCCACTTCCTTAAAAATAAACGCCTCGGGCTCATCCTTGTCAAAATCCTCCGCCTTCACAAGCAGGAGATACCTTTGGTTCTCAATATCTATGCCGTCCATAACAAAGAAATCCGTTTCCCTGCCGTCCTCGTCGGTCATTGAAACCATATCGAAGGTCTCCTCCTGGTCTCCGAATAAATTAAGCTCGTCTATATTCAGCTTGTCGTCACTCATATTTTACTCCTTATTATTTGCCAAAGAGTCAAGATAGCCCTGTAATATATACACCGCCGCCATCTTGTCTATGACATCCTTTCTTTTGGCTCTGGACACATCGGCTTCTATAAGCGACCTTTCCGCAGCCACCGTCGAAAGCCTTTCGTCCCACATCACAACGGGCAGTCCAAGCTCTTTTTTTATGCGCTTTTTAAAGGCTATGGTCTTTTTTGCTCTCTCTCCCTCGCTGTTGTCCATATTTTTGGGAAAGCCCAGCACTATTCTCTCCACATTGTATTCCTCGCATATGCCCTTTAAGCGTTCTATGCTCTTTTTTAAATTGTTCTCCTCGCTCCGCCTTATTATCTCTACTCCCTGAGCAGTCCATCCCAGAGGATCGCTCACGGCAACGCCTATGGTGACGGAACCGAAGTCCAAACCCAGTATACGCATATTTTTACCGATCTTATAACATAATGCCTTACAGATTATTCTGAATGTAGTAGTTTACGATCTCCTCAAGAAGCTCGTCCTGTTCTATGCGGGATACCTTTTTTCTGGCGTCCTTGTAGCTTGTGATGTATGTAGGATCGCCCGAAATGATATAGCCCACAAGTTGATTGACGGGGTTGTAGCCCTTTTCCTTCATTGCGTCGTATGCCTCGGCTATGACCTTGTTTATGGCTGAGCGCTCGACTACCGCCTCATCGCTGATAACGACATCCTTAAGAGCATCTTTAAGGTTGCTTATCTTTTGAGTTTCAGAAAAATTATTACTCATAATACACACCTCCTGTTTTAAAAGTAGGTTTTCTCCGTTCAACACTATTCTATTCTATTGTACTACACAATCGATAATTTTGCAACTTAAATATTTATTAACTTTGTGACAAGGTTCAACAAAAAAATATATTGCACAAAAAATATGGTTTATATGATGAGGAAACATAAAAGACCGCTGATATAGCGGTCTTTGCTGTTTGAATCATAAATTTTGAAGCATTCTCTTTACTATCTCGCTCACGAGTTTGTTGTCAGCCTTGCCCTTTGTCTCGGCTGTGACTGTTCCCATCACCTTTCCCATGTCTCTCATGGTAGAGGCGCCCGTCTTTTTGATAGCCTCCGTGACGATGCCTTCGATCTCTGCTTCCGACAATTGCTCGGGAAGGTAAGCCTTCAGAAGCTCGATCTTTCTGTTTGCTTCGTCCACAAGATCCTGACGCTCCGCTCTCTTAAAATCGGGCAGTACGTCGTTTATCTTTTTTATTTCCTTGGATATAACGGACAAAACACTGTTATCGTCAAGATCGTCTATTTTGTTGTCCTTTTCGATCTGGAGAACGCCGGCGCGCACGATCTGGATAATTTCTTTCCTTACGGTGTCCTTTTCCTTCATTGCGGCCTTAAGGTCATTAAAAAGCTGTTCCTTTAATGACATTGTGATCACTGTCCTTTTGTGTAAAATGTAAATTAGTTGTACTTACGCTTTCTTGCAGCCTCGGACTTCTTTTTACGCCTTACACTGGGCTTGTCATAGTGTTCTCTTTTTCTTATCTCGCCCATGATACCTGCTTTTGCACAGTTTCTTTTAAAACGGCGAAGAGCGCTATCTAATGACTCGTTTTCCTTAACTCTGACCTCAGACATTATTTCTTCCCTCCCTCCGGTTACATCAATCCTGTATAATCATTAAACTATACACTACAAAATTATACACAATTTTTTGGATATAGTCAACCTCAAAATGGATATTTTTTTAATTTTTGTGTAATTTTTCTCCTATGCCTGCTCCTGTAAGAGTCTTAAAAGGTCGTTTTCCGTAAATTCATAGTCCTTGTTGCAGAAATGACAGTGCAGTGTCGCCTTGCCGTCCTCTTCTATTATTTTGGCTATTTCCTTTTTGCCAAGTGAAATGAGGGCTTTTTCTACTCTCTGTCTTGAGCAGTTGCAGTAGTATTCCACGGGGAGCTTGTCAAGTATATTAGGCTGCATATCCCCTATGAGATAGTCGGTTATGTCCTCGGGAGTCATGCCCTTTTCAAGCATTGTGGTGACAGGCTCTATCTCGTTAAGCTTTATTTCAAGCGAAAATATATCATCCTCGGTCGCCTCGGGCATAAGCTGAATTATAAAGCCTCCCGCCTGCTTTATGCTGTAATCTCTGTCTACAAGCACGCCAAGCGCCACCGCAGACGGCGTTTGCTCGGACTTTGCGAAGTAATAGGTCAGATCCTCGGCTATTTCGCCCGTCTGTATGGGTATCTGTCCTATATACGGCTCCTTTAAGCCCATATCCTTCATAACGGTGAGCGTGCCGTTTCCTACGGCTGCGCCCACATCCAGCTTTCCGTCGGGCTTGAGAGGGATATCGACCTGCGGATCTCCCGCATAGCCCTTTACTCTCGCCTTGCTGTCGGCAGTCGCCGTTATTATTCCTGCGGGTCCGTCGCCCTTGAATTGAAGCGTCAGAAGGTCGTCTTCGCCCTTGAGCATAGAACCCATCATGGCTGCGCCCGTGAGCGCTCTGCCCAGAGCAGCCGATATAACGGGCGATGTCCTGTGATATTCAAATGCTTTCTGAACGGTGTCTTTTGTGGTAGCCACAAAAAGTCTTACGGCGCCGTTTCCCGCCGTCGATCTCAATATATAGTCCATTTTGTATTTTCCTTTCTTTTGTTATGCTCTGTTTTTTTGTATCTCTCTTGCCACAAAGAACACTCTTGTGCTCCTTTCGGTGGGCTTATGGAAGGTCAGCTCCTCGTACACGGCTTCAAATTTAAGCCCGGCTTTTTCGAGCAAGTCTATTATAACATCCGTATCGTAGCCCTTTTCATAGTGCAGCTCCTCGTGTCTTTCATAAAGACCATCGGCATTTTGTATGAAAAAATTGGTATAAAATTCGTTTATGTCAAGCTTTTCGTCATAGTAATTTTCACAGGTATATGCCGAATTGTCGTCTGTTTCACAGAAGCTGCCGCTGCCTATCACATCCCTTAGCTTGTGTATGGTGTTCATATCGAACACAAACAGTCCGCCGGGCTCCAGATAGTTGTTCACGAGCCTGAAAACCTCGCAGAGCTCCTCGGGTTCGGTTATATAGTTGAGGCTGTCGCAGGTGGAAATGACTGCGTCTACCGTGCCGTAAAGCTCAAATTCCCGCATATCCTGATTAAGATAGAGTATGTCAAGTCCCTTTTTGGATGCCTTTTCCTGCGCTATGGCGAGCATCTCCTCCGAGTTGTCTATGCCTATCATGTCAAAGCCGTTTTCCGCAAGCCTCTGTGTCATGCTGCCCGTTCCGCAGCCTAAGTCGGCAATTATGTTAGTGTTGTTTGCAAGACCGTGTTTTTTGAAGATCTCTTTAATGTATTCTGTCCATCCGTCATATGGAGTATCCTCCATAAACCTGTCGTAGACCAGAGCAAAAGTTTCGTATGCCATATTTAAAATTCACCTATTTCCCCAATATCCATAGCTGCAGCACCGCAAGCACTTCCCTCAGATAGCAGGGCACTATCGATGTGATGGAAGTGGATGCGTTGTATGCCCGCGCATCAAGTCCGTTGAGCTTTGCCAGCTCTCCCGCCCTGTAGGAATGAAAGCTGTTTGTTATGTATGCCGTTTTATAGCCGCTGCCGAGCCTTTTATCCAGTATTTCCTTTGAAAGCTTGAAGTTTTCGTTGGTGGAGGTCGCCTTGTCCTCCATAATTATGCTTTCGTCGGGTATTCCTCTTTCCGTCAGATAGTCGTACATAGCCTTTGCTTCCGTAATGTCCTCCTGCGGACCCTGTCCTCCGCTTACTATTATGAGGGCGTCGCTGTTGTTATTGTAATATTCTATTGCCTTTTCCAAGCGCCTTGCAAGCGTGAGCGTGGGCGCTGTTCCCATCACACCGCAGCCCAGCACTATCACGGCGTCCTCCGTACAGTCCGCCCTGTTTGTCTGCGGTATCAGCGCTATAACGGCTGTCATCACAGCAAAGAACACCGCCGCAAGCAGGGTAAGACCCTTGCATATCTTTACAGCGGTATTGTCGGGCACGTTGAACCATAGCGCCATAGCCAGTCCCATTAAAATAGTGAGTAGCTTTCCCAGCGCAAAATTGGCTGCCAGACAGGAAAGGAGCATAAATATAAGTATCATTATGCCTGCCGCAGTTACAAAATATCGCATAAATTTCATAAAATCACCTTTATTGAAGTATATCCTTGTCAATTCTTGATTAATTCTAACTCCGGCTGCTTTTTGTTTTTTTAACTCTTAATATATGTAATTACCCGGTAGGCTTAATGTTCGGATAACAGTAAGGTTTGCTGTTTTAAAGTACACCAAATACAGAATTTACTATTCCCGACGGTCTTCCGAGCATATTCTTTGATATAGCTTCTTTCCCTATCAAATATACATACATTGTGTCGTCATCAGATTTTATACCCCAAGCATCAACATGAGAGCTGTCGTTGTATCTTTTTATTATATAAAGTCTTATGCCAAAGGAAACAATAATATTGTTTTTGGAAAAATCTATATCGGAACAATCAATTTGTGATAAATCAATATTTAATTCGTTGTCTGTTAAATCCTCTTCGCCTTCAATCAAAATCCATGTGGGATAATACAAGTATTTATTGTCTAATAAATCAACATATGCAGCTGAATTATATTTTAATTTTTCTGTAAG
Source organism: uncultured Clostridia bacterium (assembly GCA_947627425.1). Classification (GTDB taxonomy): domain Bacteria; phylum Bacillota; class Clostridia; order Lachnospirales; family CAG-274; genus Gallispira. Next base: position 12,014 of record CANQVZ010000005.1, read on the forward strand.
CTTGAAATGAATATAATTATTATAACAAAAATAATTCCAAAGCAGAATAAAAGCAACTATTATTGATATCAGTAAAAATAATAATTTTATAATAAAAGATTTATGTTTTTCTCTTGTTGTATTCACCGGAATCATTTCTCCTGTTGCCATATATAATTAAAATCTCACTTTGAATATTATATATAATTTTCCTGAAGCTTTAATATAAATATACAATAATAAAATGCAAAAGACAAGAGCTTTGCCGTATTTGTAATATATTTTTATGAAAACCGGACTGCATTGTATGGCGTGCCGCGTGTTAAGAAAATACTTGTTTATTGAATTTTTCAGCATAGACTATAAGTTTTGCTGCTCCCTTGCTTGTAGGGGAGACCTGCGGTCTCCCGCGGGCGACTACAAGTCGCCCCTACATTATGGGAAGTGCAGACCCCTGCAATAAGCGGGAGCCGCTCCGCCGTATTTATTAAAAAATTGCTAACAAAACGCCCGCGTTATTGACAAAGCCTGTTTTATCTGTTAAAATACTACCATAATGTCAAGACACATTAAAGGGGTGTACCACCGCTCAGGCAAGGTACAGGAAGGCATAGCCCAATATGCCCGTTCTCTTTTTGTGTCCTTTTTTATTATTTATAAACGAGGTGAGGCTATGATAAGAATAAACGGCGAAAACAAGCCCGAGGCGGAGGGCATGAGCGTGAGCGCATATATTGAGCTTGCGGGCTATCGCCCAGAAACCGTGGCAGTGGAGCTCAACGGCGAAATACTCAAGAAGGACAATTACAGCCGTGTTTTATGCGACGGCGACAAAATGGAAATAGTTACGTTCATGGGCGGTGGATGTATATAAAAAAGGAGATATGAAAAATGGAAAAAGACAAGCTTATAATAGGCGGACACGAATTTGATTCAAGATTTATACTCGGTTCGGGCAAGTATTCGCTCGAACTCATAAAGGCGGCTGTGGAAAATGCGGGAGCGCAGATAATAACGCTCGCTTTGAGGCGCGCCAATTCCGATGTGGACAACATTCTGGACTACATACCCAAGGGTGTTACGCTTCTTCCCAACACCTCGGGCGCAAGAAATGCCGAGGAGGCTGTGAGGATAGCGAGGCTCTCAAGGGAGCTGGGCTGCGGAGATTTTGTGAAAATAGAGATAATGCGCGATTCAAAATATCTCCTCCCCGAAAACTATGAAACAATAAAGGCGACCGAGATACTTGCAAATGAGGGCTTTGTCGTAATGCCCTATATGTATCCCGACTTAAATGTCGCAAGAGACCTTAAAAATGCGGGCGCGGCGACCATTATGCCCCTCGGAGCGCCCATAGGCACAAACAAGGGCATAGTTACAAAGGAATTTATAAAGATATTGATTGAAGAAATAGACCTGCCCATAATAGTTGACGCGGGAATAGGCAAGCCCTCTCACGCCTGCGAGGCTATGGAGATGGGCGCAGCCGCAGTCATGGCAAACACAGCCATAGCCACTGCGGGCGATATCCCCGCCATGGCGGAAGCCTTCAGAAAGGCTATAGAGGCGGGCAGAACGGCTTATCTTTCGGGTATGGGCAGAGTGAGGGACAGAGCAAGCGCCTCCTCACCGCTCACAGGATTTTTAAGGGATTGAGGTAATGAAAAATGAGTGAAGCAAGAATAGACCATATGACCTATCTCCCCGATATGGAGAATATAGGCTCGGATATACAGGACAGGGTAATAGCCGCTATGGAGAGCTACGACCCCGAAAAATATACTGCCGAGGATGTGAGGGCGGCTCTTGAAAAGGATGTGCTCACACCCGAGGACTACGGCGCGCTTCTTTCTCCCGCCGCAACTCCTCTCATGGAGGAAATAGCGCAGAGGGCGCAGGCTGAAACCAGAAAGCACTTCGGCAGCAGCATACAGCTTTTCACACCGCTTTATATAGCGAATTACTGTGAGAATTACTGCATTTACTGCGGTTTTAACTGCCATAATAAGATCCACAGGGCAAAGCTTGACTACAGCGAGATAGAAAAGGAAATGCAGGCTATATCCTCCACGGGACTTGAGGAGGTGCTCATTCTCACGGGCGAAAGCCGTAAGATGTCCGATGTGGAGTACATAGGCGAGGCTTGCCGTATAGCCAAAAAATATTTCAAGGTCACGGGACTTGAGGTCTATCCCATGAATACCGATGAGTACAGATATCTGCACGAGTGCGGGGCGGATTATGTTACCGTTTTCCAGGAGACCTACAATTCCGACAAGTACGAAACTCTGCACCTTGCGGGACACAAGAGGATATTTCCCTATAGGTTCAACGCGCAGGAAAGAGCCATACGCGGAGGAATGAGGGGCGTTGGCTTTGCCGCCCTTCTGGGACTTTCCGATTTCAGAAAGGACGCCTTTGCTACGGGCATACACGCCTATCTTATACAGCAGAAATATCCCCATGCGGACATAGCTTTTTCGTGTCCGAGGCTCAGACCCATAATAAACAACGACAAAATAAATCCCAAGGATGTGCACGAAACACAGCTTTTGCAGGTGATGTGCGCTTATAGGATATTTATGCCCTTTGCAAGCCTCACCATATCCACAAGAGAGTGCGCGCGTTTTAGGGATAATTCCATAAAAATAGCGGCAACAAAGATTTCCGCGGGCGTGGACGTGGGCATAGGCGGACACGGCGACAACGAGAGAAAGGGCGACGAGCAGTTCGAGATAAGCGACGGCAGGAACGTAAAGGAAGTTTACGACGCCATAAAGGCGCAGGGACTTCAGCCCGTAATGAGCGAGTATATTTATCTGTAGGTGGCATCATGTACAAAAAAATAGCCGTTACAAACAGAAAGCTTTGCGCAGACTTATTTTTACAGCTTGAAATTCTGAAACGCTCCGATTATGACTTTGTTATACTTCGTGAAAAGGATATGAGCGAGGCGGAATATGCTGTCATGGCTGAAAAAGCGCTTAAAATAATGGGCGAAAAGCTTATTCTGCACACATTCATACCCGTCTGCGAAAAGCTTGACTGCAAAAGGATACATCTTCCCCTTGCGCTTTTTGAAAAAAACATAGACGATATAAGCTCTTTTGAGCTTAAGGGCGCTTCAATACACAGCCTTGACGAGGCAAAGCAGGCGGAACGGCTCGGAGCGGACTATATAACGGCAAGCCATATTTTCGCTACCGACTGCAAGGCGGGACTGGAGCCGAAGGGGCTTGAATGGCTGAGCGATATATGCTCGTCCGTCGGCATACCCGTATACGCCCTTGGAGGCATAAATGAAAATAACGCCGAAGGCTGTATAAAGGCGGGCGCAGACGGCGTTTGTATGATGAGTGGAGCTATGAAATACAAATAAACGTTAAAAAATCCTGTTTCACGAAGAAACAGGATTTTTTATGAAAAGAATCAATAATTGTTATTGCTCTCCCCCTATGAACATAATAGCATTTTTGCTATAACTTTATAAGTTAAATATTTTACAAAAATTTACTTAGAATTTTAAGCAATATATATAAACCTAAAGTTGGTTTAGCTTGCTTTTTCGTTCTTTTTCCTCTTTTTTCTGTTTTCCTTGCTTATAGTTACTATCTCCTTTGCAACGGCGTAAGCCTCGTCCATTGTGTCAAAAAATCTCTCCTTGCCCATTCTCTTTTCACAGCCGAAGTTTTTGAGCACTTCTCTGGGCTGGGGCTGCAGCTCGGCATAGAGCACAAGTATATGGTGGTTCTTGGCGTAGTCTATCACAAATTTGAGGGAGTCGAGCAGCGTTCCGTCTATTATGGGCACATTTGTCATTCTGAGTATGAGCACATCGCTTTTTACATTCATTTTTTTCATTGTGTCCACAAAGCGTGTAGATGCGCCAAAGAACATAGGTCCTGCCAGCTCGTACACAAGTATTTCGTTGTTTATATACTTGTAGGTGTCGTTTTCCTGAAGCTTTGATACGGTGTTTATATTGAAGCTTTCCGACATCTTCTTCATGAACAGGAACATAGCGAGCACCATACCCACCTCTATTGCGACCACGAGGTCAAATACCACAGTTAATACAAATGTGAGTATGAGTATTGCAAGGTCGCTTTTTGTAGTCCTTGCTATCTCCGCAAATTCCTTGAATTCGCACATATTCCAGCTTACGACTATCAGTATGCCCGCAAGCGTGGGCATGGGTATGAGCTTTGCAAGAGGCAGGGCGACAAGCATTATAATAAGCAGAGTTACGGCGTGTACCATACCCGCTATGGGAGTTCTTCCGCCGTTTCTTATGTTTGCCGCTGTTCTGGCTATCGCGCCCGTTGCGGGGAGACCGCCGAAGAGTGCAGAGCCTATGTTGGCTATACCCTGAGCAATAAGCTCCTGATTGGAATTGTGCTTGTCGCCCGTCATGCCGTCTGCCACCACTGCGGAAAGCAGCGATTCTATTCCGGCGAGTATGGCAATAGTGAATGCGGGCTGTATGAGCGCCATTATATCCACTCCCGAAAGGTCGGGCAGATGAGGCACGGGTATATATGCCTTAAGGTCTGTAAACTTGGAGCCTATGGTATGTACGGAGGTTGCCATGCCGTTTTTCCGGAGTATGTACAGCGCGAGCGTAGTCGTCACAAGAGCTATGAGCGAGCCGGGTATTTTTTTGTTTATCTTGCCCCAAACAACGCTTATGACTATGCTTGCAATGCCTATTGCCGCAGCGGCGATATTTATTTTGTCTATGTTTTGTATGTAGGCTATCCATTTGGGTATAAATTCGGAGCTTATACCCTCTATATCCATTCCCAGGAAGTCATTCAGCTGCGTTGAAAACAGCGTTACGGCGATACCCGTTGTGAAGCCCACCGTTATGGGGAAGGGTATGAATTTTATGACATCTCCCAGCTTCAATATGCCGAAGGCAACAAGGAATATGCCTGCCATAATTGTGGCTATTATAAGTCCGTCAATGCCGTATTGCTCTATTATGCCGCATATTATCACAACGAATGCCGCCGTAGGTCCGCCTATCTGTACACGGCTGCCGCCTAGGAAGGATATTATAAAGCCTGCGACTATTGCGGTTATAAGACCTATTTCGGGTCCCACTCCCGAGGATATGGCAAGAGCGATGGATAAGGGCAGGGCAACGATTGCCACTATAACGCCCGAAATTATGTCGTTTACAAGATTTTTCCCCTTGAGCTCCTGCGGGCTCTTTTTAATGATCTCAAATAATTTTGGAATAAACACTTTCTCTTTTCCTTTCCGTTTTATTTTGTATTTTTAATTCTAATTTAATTGTAGAGCTTTTAAGCCCAATAGTCAAGAGTATAAATTATAAATCGATATTTGAGATGAAAGTGTTTGTTCAGAAATATTCCAAATTCACAATAGATATATAAAACATAGAGCTTGAATCGCTTGCATATTGTAGTGCTCATCCCCCTATTCGTTTTCCGTCATAAATACTTAATATTCATTTACATTGCAAAAAGCTGTAAAATGTTGTATCATATATTTTAGGAAATTGTGTACGCTGTGCGAAGGCGCAGCGAAATTATAATTTTTGTACCGGAGGGATCGAATTGATAGAAGTAAAAAATCTGACTAAGAAATTCGGAACGCATACGGCTGTGGACAACATATCCTTTGTTGTGAACGACGGCGAGATAGTGGGCTTTTTGGGACCTAACGGCGCGGGAAAGACCACAACAATGAATATGATGACGGGCTTTATATCCTCCACGGAGGGTACCGTGAGGATAAACGGCTTCGATATACTTGAAGAACCCGTGAAGGCAAAAAAACAGCTCGGCTATCTGCCCGATGTTCCGCCCGTTTACGGCGACATGACGGTGGAGGAATATCTCCGCTTTGTGTGCGACTTAAAGGGCGTTAAAAAAGGCGACAGGGATTTTATGGTAAAGGATGTTACAAGCACCACGGGCATAAAGGATGTGTACAAGCGTCTTATAAAAAATCTCTCCAAGGGCTACAGGCAGAGAGTGGGACTTGCTCAGGCGCTCATAGGCGATCCCGATGTGCTTATACTCGACGAGCCAACATCCGGACTTGATCCTAAGCAGATAATAGAAATGCGCGAGCTTATCAAAAAGCTCGGCAAAAAGCACACCGTCATATTAAGCTCGCATATATTGAGCGAGGTGAGCGAGGTCTGCGACAAGATACTCATAATAAACAAGGGAAAATTGGTCGCCGTCGGCGGCACGGAGGAGCTCATGCATAAGGCGGACGGCAACGCCCAGCTGGTGACCGTAAAGGGCGACGCCTACAAAGCCGTTGAAAAGCTGAGAGAATGGAGTGCTGTTGAAGATGTGAGCATAGAAAACGACAACGGCGACGGCACATTCGACCTGAAGGTATACGGCAAAGAGGGCGCCGACATAAGAGAGATAATATTCGCGTCAATGGCAGAGGAATATATACCCGTGCTCATGCTCAAGCCCCTTTCAAGCGGACTTGAAGAAGTGTTCATGAACATAATAAACGGCTCTATGGACAACAGCGAGGTAGAAAAGGAGCAGATTTCAATAGCCTTTGCGCAGGGCGGCGCGGAGAATGACGACGAAAACGGCAGCGAGGAGGCGCAGGAATAATGCTTTCCATATTCAAAAAGGAAATAAGAACATATTTTACGACCGTTACGGGCTTCGGCTTTCTCGGCTTTATGGTGCTTATAACGGGTTATTTCTTTGTATCGCAGAACATTGTGGCGGCAAATCCAAGCTATAACGACAGCCTGGCAGGCTCCATGATAATGTTCCTCATACTCATACCCATACTTACAATGCGTCTTTTTGCGGACGAAACAAGGCAGAAAACGGATCAGCTCCTGTTTTCGGCGCCCATAAAGGTAACGGACATTGTGGCGGGCAAGTTTTTGGCAGCCGTGGCGCTTTATCTCATAGGACTTGCAATAACGCTTGTTTTCCCCGTAATTCTTTCGCGCTACTGCGATATGGACTGGGGACTTACGGCGGTGGGACTTCTGGGATATTTTCTTATGGGCGCCTGCCTCATAAGCGTAGGACTTTTTATATCCGTGCTCACGGACAATCAGATAGTGGCTGCCGCAGCGACATTCGCAGTGGTTTTTCTCCTGCTCATGATGGACAACATAGCGTCCTCGGCGCCAATAAACACCGTGTCGTCGCTTGTTTTTGCGGGAGCGCTTATAGCCGTCATAGCCATAGTGGTATACAACAGCACCAAAAACATTGCCGCAGCAGGCATATTTGCCCTTCTCGGCTTTGTCATAACGGGAGTGCTTTATCTTTTCAAGCCTCTTATTTTCGACGGATTTATAATAAAAGTGCTCGGATGGTTTTCCGTGCTCAACCGCTTTGAAAACTTCTATATGGGCGTTGTGTCCATATCCGACCTTGTGTATTATATCACCTTTTCCGTTGCATTTCTGTACCTTACAACAAATGTGATAGAAAAGAGAAGATGGAGCTAGGAGGTCATATGAATGAATAAACTTTTTAACGACAAAAGACTGAAATACGGCGCTTATTCCGTTGTGGTAACTATAATATTCATAGCCATATTGATCGTTGTTAACCTCATTATAGGTCAGTTCAACAGGACATTCGACTTTACGGAGGAGGAAATATTCTCCCTCTCCGATGAAACAAAGTCGGTTCTCGACAATATTAATACGGACATAAATATATACACTCTTTTTCCCGCCAACAACACGGAAGCGGTGATTGGCAGAGTAAAGCAGATAATTGACCAATATACGCAGAACTGCAGCCACATAAAGACAGAAAACAGGGATCTTTATCTCCACCCCGATTTCGGCAAGCGCTACGCCTCCGAAAATGTCAGTGTGGACATAAACGGCATCATAGTGGAATGCGGAGATAAATTCAGAGTGATAAGCTACAGCGATTACTATGATGAAAACGGCGTGCTGAGCCTCGAATCGGCTCTTACAAGCGCCCTGCAATATGTCAACATGGAGGTGTCGCCCACGGTGTATTTCATAAGCGGCCACGGCGAGCCCGACAGCTCCGCCTTCACCTCCCTTAACGACCAGCTCATGCTTGCAAACTACAATGTAAAGACGCTTGATCTCATAAAGAATGATATACCCGAGGATTGCACGGTGCTTTTCATAACGCCCGTAGACAGGGATTATTCGCAGGCGGAGAGAGAAAAGATAATGAATTATCTCAACAACGACGGCAGAGCCTTCCTTCTCCTCGGCGGAATAGATAAAGAAAAATGCCCCAACATTATGAGCATTGCGGCAGCCTACGGTCTTACGCTTGAGGACGGCTATGTATACGAGGGCGACGAGTCGGCATATATGATGTATCCCTACGCCATACTCCCCTCTCTTTCGGAGCACAGCATAAACACGGGACTTACGGAAAAGAACTATCACACGCTTGCGGTAGCGTCGCAGAGCGTTGTCAAAACCGATATGCAGAAGCAGGGTCTTGTGACGGAGCCTCTGCTTTCGTCAAGCGTGGGAGCATATATAAAGGCTGAGGGCAACACCTCCGCAAACAAAGAGCCGGGCGACAAGACGGGACCCTTCGATATAACCGTGGCTGTTACCGACTCGACTTATACCGACAAGGAACACAGCACAAAGCTCATAGTTTCGGGATGCAGCTACTATCTTATTGAGCCAAACATGGACGAAATGGTAAATAACGCCAACTCCACATTTGTTGTGAACGCCCTCAACTGGCTCAACGACAACACAAAGAGCATTTACATCGCCCCCAAGCAGCTGAGCGGTTCGGCAGTTGTGACGGACGCGCGCTCGGTGACAAGGATAAAGATAATAAGCTGGCTTGTCATACCCGGCATACTTTTCGGTCTGGGCTTCATTGTCTGGATAACAAGGAGAAATAAATAATGCGAAACAGGTTATATGCCCTCGTGGGCGCAGTTATACTTCTGGCAGTGCTTTTAGGCGCTTATATCGTGATATCGGGCAGGAGCGAGGATACTTCAAGCGCCGAAGCACAGAGCCCGCTCACGGAGGAAATGGGCAATAAAATAGTGGACGGCAAGCCCGCCGAGAGCTTCACGCTCAAAAATGAAAACGGCGAGTTTGAATTTGTAAAAAAAGGCGACGAGTGGAGCATAAAGGGCTATGACAGCAGCTTCAGCGCTCCAGCCATATCGGAGATAGCGTCTGTTTTCACGGGTCTATATTCGGAGCGCGTTATAGAGGGCGAGGAGCTTTCAAAGTACGGTCTTGACAAGCCCGCCGCTTCGGCATCGGACGGAAATGTGGTCATAAATGCGGGCACGATCTCATCCGACGGCAAATATTACTATGTGTCGCTTGACGGCGGAACGGATGTATACATGGTGAACAGCTCTGCCGTACAGCCCCTTTTTTACGGTCTTAACGACCTGATAGACAAATCCGTGCAGAAAATAGATACCGACTCCATACAGGAGCTTTCAATCGACTTTGCGGACGACGACGGCAAGAACAGGAATATATACATAGCCTATGACAAGGACGATCCCCTCGCAAGAGAATATGCCGAGAAAAACGGACTTGCGGCTCTCGTTATGCAAAAGCCTATAAAAAATATGCTTGTCTATCCCTACAATTTGCAGTCAAGCGTTCTGAGAAACGCATCCTCCCTCAATATAAAGGAGCTTGTGGACATAGCGCCCGACGATCTCGGCAAATACGGACTTGACAAGCCTAAATTCACGCTTTATATGGCAGACAGAGAAAACAGCATAACAATAGCGGCGGGCAATACATTTACAACCGAAAACGGCGAATACGCTTATGTCCTCGTGAACGGCAGGAAAGAAGTGTTCACTATGGACCAAAAGGCGCTTGAGCCCTTTGAGAATGCCAGGATTGCCGACTTTGCCGAAAAATTCATATCCATTTATCAGCGCTCAAAGGTAAAGGAAATAGATATCGAGGGCGCACAAAGCTACAAGATAGAATTCAAAGCCGAGGGCGAAAACGACTTCCGCACGGAGGACGGCGCCACAAGGGACTACAGGAACACATACATAAACGGCAAGCTCATAGAAAAGGATGTATTTACGGACTTTTACGAGCTTATAGTGGGCATAGGCTTCGACGACATAGCTTACGGCAAAAAGCCCGAAGGCAAGCCCGAGCTTACAATAACCTTCAAGCTAACGGACGGCAGCAGCGACAAAGCCGAATATTACAGATATAACGACAGCTTCTACGCCGTTACAAAGGGCGAAGACACCGTTATGTATGTGGCGGAGCAGACTGTAAGGCGCGTGCTTAACACTGCCGCAAAACTTACAAAATAATATTTGTTAATAGATTGACTTTTTTCCAAATATATACTAAAATTAAATTAAATGAAACATCATTAACAAAAAGAAATGAAAGGGCGTGTAAAAATGAATTACTATCAGAGTGCAACAAAGAGAAAATCCACAAGGCAGTTCAAGGACAAGGAAGTCTCCGCTTCTGTAATAAGCGAAATCAAGGAGTATTTCGGCAAGTGCAAGAGGCTGGTGCCCGATATCAATGTTGAAATGAGCGTGCTCGATATGAAGTCGGCTCCCGTGCTCACGGGCTGCGCAGGCTATGAGGACTATCTTATAGAGGCTCCTCAGTACATACTCATTACATCCGAAAAGAGCGAATACTATCTTGAAAATGCGGGCTTTATAGGCGAAGACCTTATCCTTAAGCTTACCGACATGGGCATTGCTACCTGCTGGGTAACCATAAGTGATGAAGCCAAGATGAAGGAAAGGCTCAGGATAGCCTCGGATATGGTGCCCGCAGGCTTTATAGCTATAGGCTATGAGGACTCTGTTAAATCCATAAAGCGTCTTGACATAGTAAATCAGTCAAATGTAACATTGAAGAAGCGTTCAAGCTACGAGGCTCCCAAGCTTTTCATAGACGACGCCATTATAGCCGAGGATATGGGCATAAAGGGCGAGCCTTCAACTCTCGACCACTACACAGACCTCTATCAGGCTCTCGTGGCAGCCTGCTGTTCGCCTTCATTTCTCAACAGACAGCCCTACCGCTTCATTATAAACGACGGTCTGTTCATGCTTGTGGAATTCAAGGACGATGAAACGGATGAGAACGACGCTCACCTCAATTTGGGTATACTTATGCTCAACTTCTACGGCGTGCTTTCCGAAAGAAGCGGCGTTTACGGCAAGTGGAGCCTTGATGTACCCGAAAGTGAAAAGGCAAAGGTTACCGTACCCGAGGGCGGAAAAATCGTTGCGGGCATAAAGATCTGATATAAATAACTGCATAAAGGGATTCAGTTGCTCTGAGTCCCTTTTTATTTATAATTATCGCTATTTTCACTTGACAAAAAAGGGAATATGTGGTTTAATCATAGTAAAACAGTATGAATTTATGCTTTGGAGTAAAATATGTCTTTAGTAAGGATAAATAATTTAAGCAAGACCTTCCACACGGCAAACGGCGATGTTAATGCGCTGAGGAACATAAATCTGAATATCGAAGAGGGCGATATATTCGGCATTATAGGTCTTAGCGGCGCGGGCAAGTCCACGCTGGTAAGATGTATAAACTTTCTGGAGATACCCACGGACGGCACAGTTTATTTTGAGGATAAAGACCTCAAGGAGCTGAGCCACAAGGAGCTTCTCAGGGCAAGGCAGTCCATGGGCATGATATTCCAAGGGTTCAACCTACTGGAGCAGAGGACGGCTATCAAAAACATATGCTTTCCTCTTGAAATCGCGGGAGTGTCTAAGGCTGACGCCGAAAAAAGAGCAAGGGAGCTGCTTGAAATAGTGGGCTTAAGCGACAGGGAAAAGTCCTATCCCTCGCAGCTTTCGGGCGGTCAGAAGCAGAGAGTTGCCATTGCAAGAGCCTTGGCGACCAATCCAAAGGTGCTGCTCTGTGATGAGGCGACATCGGCGCTTGATCCCAACACAACGCGCTCCATACTTGCGCTTTTGAAGGAAATAAACGAAAAAATGGGTGTGACCGTAATAATAATCACTCATGAAATGAGCGTTATAGAGCAGATATGCAACAGGGTCGCAGTCATAGACAAAAGCCGCATAGTGGAGGAAGGCTCGGTAAGAGAGATATTTGCAAATCCGCAGTCGGATATGGCAAGACAGCTCATACTGCCTAAGGGAGCCATAAAGTCCATTGACGACTTTGTTACTATAAGGCTTGTTTTTGACGGTCTTTCGTCATATCAACCGGTTATAGCAAATCTCGTTATGGAGTGCAATGTGCCGGTGAACATAATGTATGCAAACACAAAGGATGTCAACGGCACTGCGGCGGGAGAAATGATAATACAAATCCCCGAGAGCTCCCTTGACAAGGTACGCGGATATCTTAAAAGGACAGGCATAAAATATAAGGAGGAGATGTAATGGATATAAAAATGCTCGCCGATCTGCTCATAAGGGGCATGGGCGAAACTCTTTATATGACGCTTGGTTCTACATTTCTTGCCTATGTGATAGGTCTGCCCATGGGTATAATACTCAGCGTAACGGACAAGAACGGCATACGCCCAAACGCCGTTGTAAACACGGTTCTGGGCGTTATAGTCAACATATTGAGGTCTATACCCTTCATAATTCTTCTTGTTGCTATCATACCCGTCACAAGATTTATAGTGGGCACCTCAATAGGCTCTACGGCGACCATAGTTCCTCTTGTGGCTGCGGCAGGTCCCTTCGTTGCGCGTATGGTGGAATCCTCCATAAAGGAGGTAGACCCCGGCGTTATAGAAGCGGCGCAGTCTATGGGCGCATCGAATATGAACATAATATTCAAGGTGCTCATTCCCGAGGCTAAGCCGTCGCTTATAGTAGGCAGCACAATAGCCGTTACCACAATACTGGGCTATTCCACAATGGCAGGCTTTGTGGGCGGCGGAGGCCTTGGTTCAATCGCTATCAACTACGGATATTACAGATATCAGACCGATATTATGATGATAACCGTGGTTATGCTTGTTATCGTTGTACAGCTTTTCCAGGAAATAGGTATGAGGATAACAAGAAAAACAGATAAAAGAATAAATTAAGAAAAGGAGTAATGCAAAATGAAAAAATTCTTAACTGTTTTGGGTACTGTAGTATTGTCAGCTGCTCTCATAGCAGGCTGCGGAGCGCAGTCGGACAATGAGGGTTCGGCTGCGGAGAGCGCAGACGGCGGAAACACCGTCATAACGGTTGGCGCTTCGCCCGCTCCCCATGCGGAGATACTCGAGGCTGTAAAGCCCATGCTCGCCGAGCAGGGCATCGATTTACAGATAAAGGAATTCAACGACTATATCCTGCCCAATAAGGCAACGGAGGACGGCGAGATAGACGCCAACTACTTCCAGCACGGTCCCTACCTTGAGGACTTCAACAACGAAAACGGCACACACCTTGTTCCCGTTGCAGCCATACACTATGAGCCCTTCGGTCTTTACGCAGGCAAGACGGCTTCAATAGATGAGCTTGCGGACGGCGCAACAATAGCCGTTCCCAACGACGGCACAAACGAGGCAAGAGCATTGATGCTCCTTGAGGCACAGGGACTCATCACTCTTAAAGAGGACGCAGGCTTCACAGCAACCAAGCTTGACATTGCCGAAAATCCCAAGAACCTCAACATACAGGAGATGGAGGCAGCTCAGATAGCAAGAGCGCTTGCCGATGTGGATATGGCAGTCATAAACGGCAACTACGCCATAGAAGCAGGTCTTAAGGTAAGCGACGCCGCAGCAGTAGAGGATAAGGACTCCGAGGCAGCTCAGACCTACGCAAATGTACTTGTTGTAAAGGAAGGCAACGAGAACAACGAGGCTGTAAAGGCACTTGCCGACGCATTGCAGAGCGACACAGCAAAGGAATTTATGGAAACAACATATCAGGGCGCAGTAGTACCCATTTTCTGATAAATTATGTTTTATATATAAAAAACAGGAGAGCGTTATGCTCTCCCGTTTTTTTATTTCATCTATTCATAAGTAAGGTCGACGCCCGTGAATACAAATCTGCCGCCCGTGCTGCCCTGATGATAAATCTCAAAGCCGCCGAAGCCCGTCTGATTTGTTATGGTGCCCGTAAGCTCCACAGGCTCTACCGCAGTGACTGTTCCGTCGTCACTCGTTGAAGTATAATCCGTTTCGATTTTGGCGCTGAGCTGTGTTCCCTTAAGGCTCAATGTTATAACACAATTTGACCTGAATGTTGAATCCATAGTCTTTATATCGCCTATGGGAGTGCCCTCGCCGTCCTTATATTCATAGAGCTGGAAGTCAACGCCGTTTGAGAGCGCCGAGCTTCTGGTATATCTTATTCCGCAGCCCGTCTGTGTGTCGGGATCATACTTTATAAGAAGCTCCTGATACTGACCTGCGCTGCCAAAGCCCTGTCCCGCATTCTTTTCGGGAGTAAACCTTGCAACAGCCGTCATATCGCCGTAATCTGCCGTCGGCTGAGTGTATATTGCTCTGCCGTATCTTGTACCCGTGATTATACCTACGGCATTGTCGGCATATGTGCCCGCACCGTTATTATACCACCAGTTGCCTATGAAATTCCATCTGCCCGGCACAGTATCCTTTATACTGTTCAGAAGAGTGTTTCTGTAAGGCGTTGTGGTGCCGTCGCCGTTGTCTATTGCCGTACCGAGAGTTTCCTCCGTTATAAACGGCGGGTGAGTAACAACGCTTAAGAAATTGGTGCTGAGGTTATTATTTACCATATCAGCCGTTATTACATCCGGATATACGAGCGAAACCGCCTCTCCGGGGTCGCTCAATTCGCTCTTGGGGGCTATAGACACCATAATATACTTGCCTATGTCGCCCTTGCTGAAGGTATATGTCTTTGTGGGAATATCCCTCTTTGAATCAGCCATTATAAGCGGATTGCTTCCCTGCGCGTCATCACAGCGATACCAGCTTATAAGAGAGGTATCGTTTGAAGCGGAGCCCAGGTCAAGAGCATAGTCAATGCTGAGGCTGCCTTTATCCTGTTCGGGCTCTCCTCCGCTATAGCTTGGGTCGAGAATGCATTGCAATATCTCTGCCACATCCCGTGAATCAAGTATACCGTCTCCACTTTCGTCATATTTGTCAACCAGGCTTTCGTCACTTTCAAGCACTGCCTTAAGCGCTGCTTCGGCATCCGCTATTTTGTATTTGCCTTCCTGTCCTGAGCTGCCCTCGTCCGTTATAAACTTAGGCTGCATTGTGAATGTGGGAGCGGGAAGTATACCCGGCTGAACCGTAACTACCGTTTTGTTCTTAACTCCGTTAGAAGCCGTTGCGGTCACAACAGCAGTCGTAACATTAAGACTGTCGTTTGCAGCCGTAATAACGCAGCTGTTTCCGTTTGGTGCTATGGTTATGTCACCCTCGGCGGTAAAGCTTACGCTCTGGTCGGCTCCCGCGGGATAAACGGAGGCGTTTATTGTGACGGGATCATTTCCCGTTCTTACCGTAACAGCGTCATTTACATCTACATACATCGGCATAAAGCCCTTAGCCTCATACTGCGTCTTTACGCCTGCGGGATCCCAGCCGTCGTTTCCTCTTAATATATTGTAGGGATTGAAGGCTTCAGCCTGCTCTGCCGTAAGCTCATAACCACAGGTATTGTCTATGATTTCGGCAGGCGCTCCCTCATCATTTTTATTGTTATACGACCTGAACATGAACTGTCCCGGAAGTGTGGGCGTCCACTGATAAGCGCCCTTCTGTGTGGGTATTACGGAATTCATAACCGTTATGGTAGTCCAGCCCTTGCAGAAATATGTGGGTCTGGAATCGGAGGTCTTGTTGAGAAGGAAGGTACATTTGTTGAATACCACCTTGTTGCCTCCGCCCACTATATGATTGCTGAGAGAATTTATTGTGCTGTCCTCCCAATACTGCTCACCCAAACCGCCCATAAAGTCGTTTGTACCCTGTACATAGCAATTCTTGAAATAAGAACGGGCATCACAGCTCATGGTATCGAGTATTGACATAAAATGACAATTTTCATATATATGCTTGTCGCCCATGCCTATGTAAGCAAATGCCTGTGTTTCAACATCAGACCTTCTTTTAAGCGCCTGCGACGGGTCCTTTTCAAACGGCACATCCATATTGCAGTAATTATATATGGATATGTTCTTCATTGTAAGTCCCGTACAGCTTGACATGACCGACGCGCTGTTGGCATTTCCAGAAGCGCCCTGATTGTTGCCCCTGTTGTCGGCAAGCACAACATCCTCCGCCTTGTCGCTGTCGCCTATGATGGTGAGATAATCCTTATCTATTATAAGTCCGTTCACCTTATCATCGCCGTTCATGAGATAAACGCCCGGCTTTATCCTTATGACCGTGGGGTTGTCCTCCGTGCCTGCGGGCGCAGCCGCAACAGCCTCCTGAACTGTCTTATAGGTGTTCGCCGATGGGTCGCTTGCGGCTATAGACCTGTCGACTACAATCTCCGTACCCTCGGCGCCGAATGTCATACAGCCGAAGGACATAAGAGAAACAGCAGGCAGCAGAACACATGCCGCTAAAATTCTTTTTAAATTTCCTTTCATTGTATTACCTCCATTCTTTTTTGTTTAATTTAATTATAAAACTTCTGTCACATAATAGCTATGAAAAAATAATTTTCTAATCAAAAATTAACATATAGAGTTGGTTTAGGTAATAAACTGTAGATTCAGCACTTTTGTTATGCCGATTCTTACGCCATTTGGAGAACTTATATATGCATTATATAGCTCTCAGATGTCCGCTGCGAAAGAAATCGATTACGATGCATTCTCTCTCAGTCGCTATATAGGCATCGGCTCCCTTCGAGAGGGGCATTTTATTTTTTTACTTCACATCTATATGACACATCTTCATGGTGTCGAGTGCTTTTTGGTGGCTTTCGGGTGTAACGCCCGCGCAGCAGCTGCTATCTACGCTTATATTCACCTCGGGCATAAACGCCTTGAGGAGGAGGGCGTTGCTTATGACGCATATGTCCGTGCAAAGTCCTATAAGCTCTATTTCTATGGGCTCTTTCTCATTTTCAGTCTTAAGAAGCTCCGCAAGCTCCTTTGAGCCGAAAGTGGGCTTGTCTATAATGCGCGCTCCCCTAAGGGCTTTCTTTATTTCGCTCTGTATTTCCCAGCCGTCCGTTCCCTTTATGCAGTGTTTAACGGGAAGATGCTTTCCCTCGTTTGTGTCCATGTAGTTCTCGCTGTGTGTGTCCCTTGTGGCATATATGTTTTCGGAAGGGTAGGACTTTATTTTTCCTATGGCGTTTTTTACTATCGCCTGCGCCTCTTTTGTACCGAGAGCGCCGTCTATAAAGTCATTTTGCAGGTCTACGGCAATAAGTATTTTTTTCATATTTTTCACTCCTCAAATTTTGGTTATTTTTTCTCTTACGCGCTTTCCGAAGGTTTTTTCGTATGGCATAATATATTCCTTATAGCCAAGGCGCTTTCCCTTTGAAAGCACCTCCATATCAGTGCCGAAAAGACAGACTTCAAGCCCTGTTTCGCTGAGTCCGTTCCTTTGGTAGAATTGTTTTCTTTTAAGTCTTTTCTCCAAATCGGGGCAGTCTGTTTTTGTGCTCTCTATTTCAAGATAGAATGTATGATTTTTGTATCTCTCGGTCATTATTCCCAGAGCCTCGGAGCCTAAGCCTCTGCCTCTCATGCTCTTTTCTATGGCATAGTAGAGCAGAAGCGCCTTGTCCCCGCAGACGAGCATCACGGCAAATCCCGTAAAGCTTCTGTTTTGTATTATGCTGAGTATATCGAGTTTTCCCTTGAAGCTGTCTGCGATCATAAGCCAAAACGGCATTCTCTCGCACTTCGGGAAGGCTTCGTTATAAAGCTTTTTTACTCTGTGAATATCCTTAAGCGCCGTCTTTTTTATTTCCATGCTCATTGTAATGCTGTTGTGGTTTCCGTGACGTTTATCTGAGCCATATTTTCGGAAAGTATGGAAAGATTCCTGTATGTTATGCACGCGAATATCACAAAGAGCACAAGCGCTATAACGAGCACTATTTCGGCTGTTTTTAAATTCTTTTTCTTATCCATTTTGTCTGCCTCCGAACCAGTTTTCTATGTCGCTCCAATTGCAGCTCACGGAGCCTTGAGCAAAGAAGGGCTTTCCTCCGCCTCTGCCGTTTAAAGCGGAATTCATATCCTTAACAAATTGTCTTAGGTCGCCGTCCTTTTCGCACACGGCGTATTTGTAGCCCTCGCCGTCACTTCCCGAAAATACTGCCGTAACGCCCTTACAGCCGCTTTCCATGAGCATATTTGCAAGATTTCTCACTGCGTTGGGGTCAAGACCCTTTTCGTTTATGAGCACATCGGATTTGCCCGCATATTCCCTTGTTATGCTTTCAAGCTTTGCGTTCTGTGCCTCCGTTAGGGCATTTTTAAGGGACTGATTTTCATTCAGCAGTCTTTCGACTGCGCCCGCAGTCTCCTTTACCTTTGCGGAGAGGAGGTTTGATATTTCCTTGTTCTGCTCCGCTATCTCCGTTATGTGGTCAAAGGCGCGCTTTCCGCAGAGCATTTCTATCCTTACTCCGCCCTTGTGGCTCTGGCAGGAGAACATTTTTATTATGCCGAGTTCTCCGCTTCTTTTAACATGAGTGCCACAGCAGGCGCACATATCCGCTCTGGGAAATTCCACAAGCCTCACGCTGCCCTCAAGCTCCTTTTTGCTCCTGTAGTCTATATTTTTCAGCTCCTCGCCCTCGGCTGTGAATATTCTGCACTCCGTGTCCGACCACACATAGCGGTTGGCTTCAAGCTCTATCTCCTGCACCTGCGCCCATGTCAGCTCGCCGTCGAGGTCAAGAGTTATCATGTCCGCGCCCATGTGGAAGCCCACATTGTTGTAGCCGTATTTCCTGTGGAAAAGTCCGCTCACTATGTGCTCCGCCGAGTGCTGCTGCATGAGATCGAAGCGCCTCTCCCAGTCTATAACGCCCTTTACGGCACTTCCCTTTTCAAGGGGCTTGTCTATGTAATGTACGACATCCTCGCCTTTTTCGCCCACATATATTATGTCAGCATCGCCGAGCGTACCCATATCGCAGGGCTGACCTCCGCCCTCGGGATAGAAGGCAGTGTTGTCGAGTATGGCGGCGTAGCCTTTTTTGTCCTCCTCACAGCTTAAGACCGTGGCTGTAAATTCCTTCATATAAGCGTCCTTGTAATATAATCTGTTCATGTCCATAATATTCTCTCCTTTTATATCAATTTGGCATACATAGTTTCCTCCGCCGCAATTTCGGTAAGCCTTACCGTTTCAATGCGGTTTGACAGCTCTCTGTCCGTTTTCACGAGCACCTTTATATAGTTTTCGGTGTGTCCCTCTTGGTAATCTCCGTTTTTTCTTTCAAAGAGCACAGCTGTTTTTCTGCCTATGAAAGCCGACATAAATTCTCTGTTGAGCCTTTCGCTAAGCTCCAGCATTTTGTGCGTCCTGTCGTTTTTAACCTCGGGAGCGACCTGCGGGCGCATCCTTGCGGCAGGCGTTCCGGGCTTGGGAGAGTAGGGGAATACGTGTATTTTGCTTAGCCTCACCCTTTCGGCAAAGGCATAGCTTTCTTTAAAGTCCTCGTCGGTCTCCGTGGGGAAGCCCACTATTATGTCCGTGGTTATAGCCGCGTCGGGATATACCCGCCTTATGTTTTCGCATACAGCCTCGTATTCCTCGGCGGTGTAGCGCCTGTTCATGGCTTTGAGCGTTCTGCTGCAGCCGCTCTGCAGTGAAAGATGGAAATGCCCGCATACCTTTTCAAGCGCCGACATTCTCTTAAGAAATTCATCGTCCACAGCCTTTGGCTCCATGGAGCTGAAGCGTATGCGCTCTATGCCCTCCGTGCCGTGCACTCTTTCCACTATATCCGCAAGGGATATGTCCCCCAAGTCCAAGCCGTAGCTTGCAACGTGTATGCCCGTCAGCACTATTTCCTTGAAGCCGTTTTCGGCAAGCCTTTTTACCTCGCTTATTATGTCGTTGGGCTGTCTGCTCCTTACGGGTCCTCTTGCGTAGGGTATTATGCAGTAGGAGCAATAGCGGTTGCAGCCCTCCTGTATCTTTATGTAGGCTCTTGTCCTGTCCTTGAGCTTTGTTATTTTAAGCGGTTCAAATGTATTTTCGCTCTTTATGTCGCTCACGGCATTCAGCGCGCCCTGTTCGGGATCGTAGCTTTCCACAATGTCAACTATGTTGGCTCTGTTTTTTGTGCCTATTATTATGTTTATGCCCTCTATGCTCATTACTTCCTCGGGCGATGTCTGGGTGTAGCAGCCGGCGGCAACTATTATTGCGCTGTCGTTGAGCCGTCTTGCGCGCCTTATCATCTGGCGCGATTTTTTGTCGCCGAAGTTGGTGACGGTGCAAGTGTTTATGACATATATATCCGCCTTTTTGTCAAAGTCGGTGATCTCATAGCCTCTTGAAGCAAAAAGCTCCGCCATTGCCTCGCTGTCATAAAAATTGACCTTACAGCCGAGAGTTGCAAATGCAATTTTTTTCATATTTATTCTCTCCATAGTAAAAAAATTGAAAAATACTATTTCTATTTTAACAGAAATATGTTATATTTAAAAGTAGAATTTAATATTTTTTTTAAGGAGTTTGCATATGGCTAAAACAATTGATGAAAAAAAGCTGGTAGAGCTTGTGGAATACAGATTAAAGGATGTGCTTCTGACACTTATATATGATGTTGCGGACAATGCCGCGTTAAAATCGGAATATGTACTGCCAAAGTGCATATCGGAAATATACGACGACATAAGCAAAGCCTATATAAAGCTTGGAGATGTATTTGAAACAACGGAAAGGTCGGAGTTTGAGGCAGAGCTTAAGGACATAACGGACAAAATAGTAAAAAGCGCCGTCAATATAAACAGATATACATCCTCCAACGAGGCTCTGGGTCAGAAAGCGCTGCGTATGTATAAGCTTTCGGACATAGAGGAAATAGGAGACGAGGTGCCTCTCAACAACGGCAGAGTGGCAGAGCTGGTAAAGGGATATGTAAGCGGGCTTAAGGATGACTATGCCGACAACTTCAAGAAGGCGGAAATAATATCCTCTCTCCCGCTTAGAATGACAAGAGATCGCTTTGCCGACTATGTAAGGCGCGGTGTAAAGCTGCTTGCAGACGGACTTCCCGAAGGCTTTGCGCAGTCGAGCATTTCGAGACTGAAGGATATATTTTATGCCGACTGTGAAAATGAATTCCAAAAGGACCTTCCTCTTATGTATGAAAAGCTCAAGTCCACGGAGGAGAGCCTTTCGGAGCTTGACAGCGAGGCGCTTACAGAAGCTATGGATGACATAGACGGCAATTTGAGCGCACTTGGCGAAATGTACAACATTCTTGAGTTTTATTACAGCCACGTTATAGATATGAGTATACTTTCGCTCTTTGTTGTGGACTCGGATCTTATATTCGGCGACGATATGGTGCTCAAGGATCTTTACTTTGCGCTTAAGGAAATGCTTTCAACGGGCGATAAGAGCCTCAAGGATGATATTCTGGAAAGAACGGGCGATGAGATAAGCGACCGTTTTGACAAATTCAGACCGCAGGAGGAGAAAATGCTCAAGCTTATTAATTCTCTTAAGAGCGAGGAATATGAAGCGCTTGACGAAAACATAAAAACCACACTGAATGTCAGCAATACTATCAACAGTATGTATTCCGGCGAGCTAAACGAGCGAATTATGCTTGCGGGCGGTGAGGATGAGGACATTGACAAGGCTGTAGATGGTCTTATAGAATATATAAATAATGTCACGGAGAATATGCAAAACAGCGAAAAAAAGCTTATCAAGCAGATCTTTCTGGGACATATCCCCACGCCTATGTCAAATGAGGAGCTTTGCGAATATTGCGGTTATGCTCTTGACGGTATAAACGACAAAAGCATAAGTCTTATGACCTACAGCGATATTTTCCATATCATTGATGATGAGGATGATGAGGATGACGAGCATGAGCATCATCACCATCATCATGACCATGAGCATTGCGGCTGCGGGCATGAACATTAATATTGTTTAAATAAAAAAATTCAGTACCCAATAAAGGATACTGAATTTTTTCATGTTTAAGGCTGTTTAAGTTGCTATGTGTTTAATATATGTTGAAAATACATTAACTATTATACAGCTTTTATATTTGCAACATAAATACATGGTTTATTTATATTTTGTTATTATCCAAATGAAAATTTTTAAAAGAATTAAATTGACAAGTTTGTGGAAATATGATAGAATAAAGTTGTTACCAAATAGGTAAGAAAAATAAAAAAATTGAGTTTCAAAGAAAGGGCTATGTGATATGAATGTTGCAATTGAAACCAAATATCCGGGAATGATTTTGCAGGAAGAACTTTTACATCAGTCAATGTCACAGAAAGAACTTGCACTTAGAACCGGAGTGACAGAAAAACACATAAGCACTGTGATAAATGGGTTAAAGAATATATCACCATCGTTTGCACGAAAATTAGACATTGCACTTGGGTCTAAAAAGGGATATTGGCAGGAAATACAAGCCCAATATGATCAGCAGCAAATTGAATATGAAGAAGAAAATGGAATAACTCAAAATGAACTTGATATTTTAACACGATTAAAAGATATTATTGACTATTTTATACATAAGGGTATATTGTTTAATAATTGTGGCAAAGCTCAGAAAGTTATTCAACTTCGTAGCGTACTTCGTGTAAATAATCTAATGTCAATTGAAAAAATCAGCTATAATGCGTCTTATCGTGCTCAAATAAAAAAATGTACCAATATTGATCGATATGTATTGTTTGCATGGCAAAGGTTGTGTGAAATAAATACAGAAAATATTGATGTTAAAAATTCTTTTGACCGTGACAAATTGTGTCAAAGTATTGAGGATATTAAAAATGTGATGTTTATGCAAGACATTAATGATGGAATATGCCGTCTAAAAGAAATATTT
This sequence comes from uncultured Clostridia bacterium, assembly GCA_947627425.1. Taxonomy (GTDB): domain Bacteria; phylum Bacillota; class Clostridia; order Lachnospirales; family CAG-274; genus Gallispira. The sequence continues at coordinate 34,991 of CANQVZ010000005.1, forward strand.
TTGGAATGTGGTGTCGCTTTTGATGTTGTACGACATTTTCATGGAGCACCTGTTCAAGGATTTATTAAAGAAACGGATTGTGGAAAGATTATTTTATGTCTTACAATAAGAGGAAAAAAAGCAGATAGATTTTGGTTTAGTTTGTTTCATGAAGTTGGGCATTTACTAAACGGAGATTATAATATACGCTTTGTGGATTTTAGTTCAGTTAAAAATGAGAATGAGGAAAAGGCAGACTTGTTTGCGAGAAATATTTTGATTTCCCCTGATAAGTATCGTTTATTTATTGAAAGTGGTAAATACACAAATTTACTTGCGATTAAGCAATTTTCAGTGGATGTTCACATTCCATATTGGATAGTTATTGGAAGACTTCATAATGACGAATGGCTTGATTGGAGTACATTTAATGATGAGATACCAAGTTATAGTTGGGTAGATGAATTTTAATGTAAATGCAACAATATAGGAGGCGGTTAAATTGCCCTATTTAAAAATTGACACAGAGAAAACGCATTGAAAAGCTGTTGGCGCAGCAAAACAATGCGTTTAGGAAATTATGCTTGCGCATAAATATACTACAACATTAGTATGGCATAGTTTCTTCCCTGTTGTCAATAGACAATTTAAACAAAAATATATTTATTAATTTGAATTACCTGCGGGGAAGAAAGGAGTTATACTGTTGAAAAAAAACAAAAATCTTGAAAAGCTATTGAATTTGAGTTATCTTAAATTTGCCAATAAGACTGTTTCTCGTGGTTGTATGGATATGCCAGCCATAAACTGTAATATTTCGGTTTTTCCGGATTATATTGCTTTGTATGGGCAGAAAAATCTTTATCACAAGACAGTTCACACAGCAGTTGCGTTCTTTCAATACGATAGTGATTTTGATGGAAAGAATGGCTTGTATTGGGCAATATATTATGATGTAAAAGAACGTTTAAAATATTTTAAAGAACGTTTTAAGGGAGTAAAATATGTTATTATCCCTGATTTTTCAGAACTTGGCGACATTCATAAAATAGAGAATAATTATCGTCTGTTTAAAGGGCGTATTATTGGATTGTGGTTTATGTTTGAGATTGGTGCGGTTGTTATACCGAACATTACTTTTCCTACTGCAGAAAGCAAGGATTTTGCTCTCGATGGATATGAAGAATGCTCTGTAGCAGCAATCAGTACCAAAGGTCATATGGATGATTTTGCTGAAAATATGCGATTACGTGAAAATATTCGTTTAACTGTTGATAAGTTACCAAACTTAAAGGCATTTATAGTATATGATGTGTGTGGGACAAATGATGCAACTTTTGATACATTTTCTTATGCCAGAGAAAAGAATATAGAGATAATTATACCGGATAACGCACTTAAAAGTCGCAATATAGCTTTACATGAAAAAAGATGTGAAGTTAAAAAGGCGGTGATAATATGAATCATGCAAATTCGGGACTTGCACATGGGACAAGTGGTTCTCCACAGCTTACTATAGAAAATGGTGAAATGGCAGTTAAAGCAAAGGAAAATGCAGATAGTGTATTAAAAACATATCCGGGCAATCGAACATACGAAGAATATGTGGATTTAGCAAGAGATCCATCGCACGGGAATAAAGTTCTTCCTCAGGGACGTAAAGAAAGAATGATTGGTTTAGATCTTGAACATCAAGGGAAACTACATAAAATTGTTCGTGACCCACAAAAGGATAAGGGAGCAGAATTTATTGATGTTTATACAGGTATTAAATGGGACATAAAGAGCTTTGTTTCTCATCCTAATGGCTTGAATTCTGCTAAGGGTGCGTTTAGGTTGGATAGAGCTATTGCAAAAATAGAAAAGGAATTTGTCAATAATCACAATGTAATTATTGATACTCGAAGGCTTGTTAAATCTGATAGACAGGCACTTATGAAAGAAGTAAATGACAGAGGTTATTCAAATAAAATTATTTGGTATCATAAGAAGGGGGAATAACGAGTGAACAATAATCTTGAAGATATTTTTAAAAGACATAAAATATGGCTTGATTCAGAAAACGATGATGGCAGACAACTTGTTCTTGAGAATATTAATATGGAAATACTTACTGATGAACAGATGAAATTGTTATGCGAATCAGTTCTTATTGAATGTAATTTTACGAATTTGCATCTTAATAATAAAGATTTTTATCATATAGAAATGCATTCATGTACTTTTAATAACAATATATTTGAAGTAATATATTTAATTAAAAGTGAGATAAATGATACGCGGTTTACAGATGTAACAATTAATAATTCAAACTTCAGTAATGCAGAATTTTTTGATTGTAATTTTTCAAACTGTGATATAAAAGATTCAACATTTATAAATGCGGGTGTTTGGAACCCTGTTTTTAGTGAATGTATTTTTGAAAATGTGGATTTTGATAATGCTTACTTTGAAAATGTTAGAATATCAAAAACTAAATTTAAAAATCCAATCAACCTTAAAAAGGTAAAAAAACTTACCTTAAACATAGGAACAGATGAAACCCCACAGTTATTGAATACAGAGAAGTCAATAGAATGGATTGAAACAAACTTAATATTAAAATAATGTAATTATTATCCTCAAAGAAGATTACCCACAGAAAAAATAGAAAAGAGTGGTTGTATTTCAAATAAAATTTGTTCTTGTTGTTAAAAAAATTCAGTACCCAATAAAGGATACTGAATTTTTTTGATGTTCTTTTATTTAGTTTTTAATTTTTTTATTTTACCTTATAGGTAGCTGTTCTTGTGCTGTCGTCCCATTCAATGGCAACCTCAAGCGCGCTGCCCAAAGCCCTGAACGGTACGAACATTCTGTCGTTCACAATCTCGGCTTTAACGCCGTTTTCCATTTCTCTCGGGCTGTTGCCTACGAGCATTATATTACTTCCCGCAGTGAACTTTATTACCTTGCTGCCCGTGGTTATTGTGGCTGTCTTTGTTGCCTGATCCCAGCTTACAGCCTTTGAATTGTCGGCGTCCTCAACATCTCCGCCCGCTATCGCAAGCGCCACAAATCTGAGAGGAACAAGAGTTGAATTGCTTGAAGCCTGAATATAAGCCGCCGAGTCGGTTTCATAGCTCTTGCTGCCTATTGTAATGGCTTTCTTGCCTATTGCTACCTTTACATCAGCTGAAAGCAGAGCCTCTGTTGTTGTCTCGGTCACGGCTTCTTTGAGCTTTGTTGTTGCTTCGGTGGCTGCCTCCGTTGTTGTTGTGGAAGTCTTTGCGTTTGATGAACGGCTGGGACCGCTTCCGCCGCCGCCGGAGGTCGTTCTCTTGTATGTAGTTGTCTCTGTGCCCGTTTCCTTTACAGCTGTAGTTGTTTCCGTGCTTGACTCCGCAACAGTAGTGGTCTGCGGCTTTGTAGTGGGCGCAGCTGTTGTCGGCTGAGTAGTAGGCTCCTTAGTAGTTGTCTGCGTGGTAGTCTGTGTAGTGGGAGCCTTAGTCGTAGTCTGAGTAGTCTGCGGCTTGGTAGTCGGCGCAGCCGTGGTTGGTGTGGCCGTAGTCGGCTGAGTAGTGGGCTCCTTAGTAGTTGACTGAGTAGTAGTCTGTGTAGTGGGAGCCTTTGTTGTAGCCTGAGTAGTCTGCGGCTTTGTAGTGGGCGCAGCTGTAGTCGGCTGAGTAGTAGGCTCCTTTGTAGTTGCTTGAGTAGTTGTCTGTGTCGTTGTAGTAGTCGTAGTTGTGGTGGTTGTCGTTGTAGTCGTAGTGGTTGTGGTAGTTGTAGTCGTAGCGGGATTCATGTATTCGATTTTGAATCCGTTAGCTATAGCGAAGTCCTCTGCCGCTGACGGCTGCCATACCTTGAATACGAGCTTTTCTTTGTTACAATTAAGAAATGCGTTTGTATTTATTGACAATACAGAATCGGGTATGGTTATGCTTTCAAGACCATCGCAGCTTGAAAATGCGCGATCGCCTATAGATATTACGGAATCGGGTATAACAATATCCTTAAGACCATCGCATCCTGAAAAAGCAGATGCTCCTATTGTGATTATTGTGTCGGGTATCTCCACATCCGTAAGCATTGTACATCCACTAAATGTGCTGTCGGCTATTGTGAGATAATTCTCATTCTTTGGAAGCTTTATGCTGCTGAGCACGCTGCAGCTCAAAAATGCACCGCTGCCTATTGCCGCAATGCTGTCCGGGAGATTTATGGAAGCAAGCGACTTACAGCTTTTGAAAGCATCAGAACCGATCGATGTGATGCCTTCGGGAAGTGTTACCTTTGCAAGTACACTACAGTCTGAGAAAGCACTTCTGTCAAGACTTAAAAGTCCTTCGGAAAAAGTTACGCTTGCAAGACTATCGCAATTGTAAAAGGCAAGTGAATGAACACTTTTTACGGTAACGCCCTCTATTTCCGAGGGTATGTTTGCAACAACAATGTTTGAATCCGCATCCGTTATCTCGCCCGTTGCGGTATCAAATGTAATGCTTCCGCCTGTCACCTGATACTGAACCTTTGTGCTTGCTGCGGCAAGCTCCGTAACATTGTCGCTCATTACATCGGCTTCGGCGGTCACTTCATTCGCGTCCGCTTCAATTTCCGCCTCGGGAGCGTAAACATCGCTGTCATCGGCAGACACTGCGTTTAAGCTTGCTCCTATAACGGCGAATGCCAGAGCAAGACTTATCAGTTTTTTAAACTTCATTTTCTTTTCCTCCTTGTTAGTATTCAAAATGTAAATTCATAACAATTATAATACGCGTTTTGAATATTGTCAAGGGCATAATATTCTTTTTGAGTATAAATATAAGCAAAAATCAAATTATAATATAATGAAAACAGGGATGTGATAATATGAACTTTGGGGAGAAACTCAGCAGTATTCTGGAAAGCAAGGAAATATCGCAGAAGGAATTTGCTTACACATTGAATATTGCACCTTCAACACTCAACGGCTATATAAAAAACAGGCGCCAGCCCGACTTTGAAACGCTCAGGAATATGGCGTTTGTACTGAATGTTTCGATTGACTTTCTGCTTGAGAATAACGACGGCGGAGGTTTTGACATTACCGCCCGTGAAATATCGCTTGTTTCAAAGCTAAGGAATATGGACAAAAAGCAGAGAGACATAATATATGACCTTGTAAATATAGTTTCGGTGAGAAATAACAAATAAATATTCGTTTTGAATATTAAAGCCGACGCAATACGCATCGGCTTTATTTTTTTTATGGTTTATTCTGTTTTTATATATTTCGGTTCTCTTTTTACCATTATATCCACTGCGTGATTTATTACCTCTATATTTGCCTCGTTGAGATCTCCGCCGTATTCTCCGTCCGTTGTCCACTTTATGAAATCGGGGCTTTCTATACTTATACGGCTTGTCTTGAAGCTGTGGAAAAGGCTGTTGTCAAAGCTCTTTTCGGCAAGACAGGCAATAATATCCTTAAGTATGTTTATATTGTGCGGTTTCCTTATAAGCAGCACCTCAAAAAGTCCGTCGTTAAGCTCAGCGTAGTTCTCAAACAATACCTTTATGCCCGCTATGCTGTTTGAGTTGGACACAAGTCCGAGTATGACCTCATCCTCTATCACTCCGCCGTCCCAGCTTGCCTTTATTTTGTAGGTCTTTATATTGCCTAGCTCCTTTAATCCCGTGAGTATATATGCCTGATAGCCAAGTATATTTTTTATGGTCTGGGGCGTTTCATATGCTATGCTCGTGAATGCTCCGAAGCCTGCCACATAAGAAAAATATCTGCCGTTTATATTGCCTATGTCTATGCTGAAGGGCTTGCCGTCAACCGCCGTCATGAAGCTATCTCTTATGTCGGAGGGTATGCCGCTGCTCGCCGCAAAGTCGTTTGTGGAGCCGCAAGGTATATATCCCAGCAGCGGGCGCTTTTTAAGGCGCATAAGTCCGTTTATGGCTTCGTTAAGGCTGCCGTCGCCTCCGCAGCACACAATGTTGTCATAGCTGCTTCCCGTTCTTTCTATTATATCCGTTATATGTCCGCTGTACTGCGAGGTGTATACGGTCACTTCAAAGCCCTTGCTGTTGTAATAGCTTATCATGTCCGCAAGACATCCGCTTATTATGCCCCTGCCGGAATGCAGGTTTGCTGTTATGAGAAGTTTTTTCACATTCTTACCCTCCCTTTTTATCACATAATATCACAAATATTGCTTTCATACAAGTATATAGCGGAAAAAAGTGTAAACACTAGCTATAGAGGCGAATTTTACCCGACGGCAGCGGGCGCCATGCAGTCTAAAACAGCTTGCAGCCCACGCTTTAAAGCGGTTTTTCCCTACAGATGCCGTGATAATGGACTTCCGAGTTCACAAAAAATATACATCTTATGGTTGTTTTGCATAAAATATTGTTTTAGTTTAACATAAAAATTGTTAAAATAGAGAGTTCTAAAAATTGGCATTTTATGTTATAATGTTACCATTGCTTGATATAAGTTTCACAATGTTATAAATGTGTCATTTGTATCGGGGCTTTGATGATGTTTTAAATACGGAGGCGATAAACACTGCGCTTCCATAGGCATTTGAAAGGAGAAACAAAAAATGTTAAACAAGAAAAGCGTAGACGATTTGAATGTAAAGGGTCAGAAGGTCCTCGTAAGATGCGATTTCAACGTACCCATCCAGGACGGAGTTATCACCGATGACAACAGAATAGTTGCCGCTCTGCCCACTATCAATAAGCTCATTGCCGACGGCGCAAGAGTTATACTTTGCTCACATCTCGGCAAGCCCAAGGAGCCTTCGGAGGAATTCACACTTGCTCCCGTTGCAAAAAGACTTTCCGAAAAGCTTGGCAAGGAGGTTGTATTTGCCGCAGATGATGAGGTCGTAGGTCCCAACGCAAGAGCAGCCGTTGACGCTATGAAGGACGGCGATGTAGTTCTTTTACAGAACACAAGATTCCGCAAGGAAGAAACAAAGAACGGCGATGAGTTCAGCAAGGATCTTGCTTCTCTCGCTGATATATATGTAAACGACGCTTTCGGTTCGTCACACAGAGCGCACTGCTCAACCGTAGGCGTTACAAAGTTTGTTAAAGAGGCAGCCGTAGGCTACCTTATGCAGAAGGAAATAGATTACCTCGGCAATGCCGTAAACAATCCCGCAAGACCTTTTGCGGCTATCATCGGCGGCGCAAAGGTAAGCAGCAAGATAGATGTTATCAATAACCTTCTCGACAAGGTCGATATACTCATCATTGGCGGCGGTATGGGCTATACCTTCTTCAAGTCAATGGGCTACAATGTAGGCAAGAGTATTCTTGAGGAGGATAAGCTTGAGGTCGCTCGTCAGATAATGCAGAAGGCAAAGGACAAGGGCGTTAAGTTCTATCTTTCTATCGATACCGTTGTAACGAGCGATTTCGGTCAGGGCAAGCCCAAGCACATCGTTGAAAGACCCCAAAATCCTGCAGATCCCTACATTGGCGACAATGAAGAGGGCGTAGATATTGGCGTTAAGTCAAGGGCGCTCTTTGCAGACGCTCTTAAGGACGCAAAGACCGTTGTATGGAACGGACCTATGGGTGTATTCGAGGTTCCCGACTACGCAGAGGGTACAAAGGCTATAGCTAAGGCTCTTGCAGAGCTTGACGCAACTACCATCATAGGCGGCGGCGACTCCACCGCAGCTGTAAATCAGCTTGGTTTTGGCGACAAGATGAGCCATATTTCCACAGGCGGCGGCGCTTCGCTTGAATTCCTTGAGGGCAAGGAGCTTCCTGGCGTTGCAGCAGCTGACGATAAATAAAATATTTAACCGTTTGTTAATAAAAAGGCTGTTGAGATTTCAACAGCCTTGTAGTATAATCATAAGTATATAAATATTTACAGTTGTACTGTAAATTGTAAGGTAAAAACACTACATAGAGAGGGGAAATCCATTATGAGAAAAAGAATGGTCGCAGGCAATTGGAAAATGAACAAAACTCCCAGAGAAGCGGTAGATCTTGTTATGCTTCTTAAGGATAAGATCGACAGAGAGGACATAGATGTTGTTCTCTGCGTTCCCGCAATAAATCTTATTGCCGTTGCCGACACTATCATGCACACCAACATAAAGCTCGGCGCAGAAAATCTGCATTATGAAAACTGCGGAGCTTACACAGGCGAAACATCAGCCACAATGCTCAAGGAAATAGGCGTAAGCTATGTTATAGTTGGTCATTCCGAGAGAAGAAGCTATTTTAAGGAAAGCGACGAGATCGTCAACAAAAAGGTGCTTAAGGCGTTTGAATACGGCATCACTCCCATTATGTGCGTAGGCGAGAGCCTTGAGGAGAGAGAGGACGCCATAACCGTTGAGAAGATCAGAATACAGGTAAAGAAGGGTCTTAAGGGACTTACCGATAAGCAGGCGGAAAATGTTGTCATAGCTTACGAGCCTATATGGGCTATAGGCACAGGTAAGGTTGCCACAAACGAGCAGGCACAGGAAATATGCCATGCCATAAGAGAATGTCTTACCGAAATGTTCGGCAAGGATATAGCCGAAAAGACAAGAATACTCTACGGCGGCAGCGTAAACGGCAAGAATGCCGATGAGCTCTTCGCAATGCCCGATATCGACGGCGGACTTGTGGGCGGCGCCAGCCTTAAGGAGGACTTTGCAAACATTGTAAATGCAGAGTAAGCCATTTTTCAGCAGTAAAAGGAGACAAAACAATGAGTAAAAAACCGACAGTTTTAATGATTTTAGACGGCTTCGGGCTTAATGACAATGTGGAGGGCAACGCCGTAAAGCAGGCAAATACTCCCGTCATTGATTCTCTTATGGCGGATTATCCCTTTGTCAAGGGCTATGCCAGCGGTCTTTCCGTAGGTCTTCCCGACGGACAGATGGGCAATTCCGAGGTAGGTCATCTCAATATGGGCGCAGGCAGAGTCATATATCAGGACCTTACAAAGATAACAAAGTCCATAGAGGACGGAGATTTCTTTGAAAATAAGGAGCTTATGGACGCGGTGAACAACTGCAAGGAGCATGATTCCGCGCTTCACCTCTACGGTCTGCTTTCGCCCGGCGGCGTTCACAGCCACATCACCCATGTGTACGCACTTTTGAAGCTTGCCAAGATGAACGGACTTGAAAAGGTATATGTTCATTGCTTCCTTGACGGCAGAGACACGCCTCCCGCATCAGCAAGAGGATATATTGCCGAGCTTGAAGAAAAGATGAAGGAAATAGGCGTGGGCAGCGTTGCTACCATATCGGGCAGATACTATGCCATGGACAGAGATAAGAGATGGGACAGAGTTGAAAAGGCTTACAGAGCACTTGTTCTGGGCGAGGGCGATACGGCTGATTCTGCCGACGAGTGCATGGCAAATTCATACGGCAAGGAAGTCTTTGACGAATTTGTGGTACCCTGCGTGATATTAAAGGACGGAAAGCCCACAGCCACAATAAAAGAAAACGACTCTATCATTTTCTTCAATTTCAGACCCGACAGGGCGAGAGAAATAACAAGAGCCTTCTGCGATGTGGACTTTGACGGCTTTGAAAGACCCAAGGGATATTTCCCCGTAAAGTATGTATGCTTCACGGATTATGATGTTACTATAGAGAACAAGGAAGTAGCCTTTAAGAAGGAGAGCATAACAAACACTCTCGGAGAATATCTTTCAAAGCTTGGTCTCAAGCAGGCAAGAATAGCCGAAACTGAGAAGTATGCGCATGTTACCTTCTTCTTCAACGGCGGAGTTGAGGAGCCTAACGAGGGCGAGGACAGAATACTTGTGCCTTCACCCAAGGTAGCCACATATGACCTCCAGCCCGAAATGAGCGCAATACAGGTTACCGATAAGCTCATAGAGGCGATAGAGAGCGGAAAGTATGATGTAATAATAATAAATTATGCCAACCCCGACATGGTAGGACACACTGGAATAATGCCCGCCGCAATAAAGGCTGTCGAGACCATAGATTCCTGCCTCGGCAGAGTTATGCAGAGCCTTAAAAAGGTAGACGGTCAGATGTTCCTCTGCGCAGATCATGGCAACAGCGATCAGCTCATAGACTATGAAACGGGCAAGCCCTTCACGGCTCACACCACAAATCCCGTGCCCTTTATACTCATCAACTGCGACAAGGCAAAGGGACTTATGGAGGACGGTAAGCTCTGCGATATAGCGCCTACGCTTCTGGATATGATGGATATAGAAAAGCCGAAGGAAATGACGGGTCATTCGCTTCTTATCAAATAAAAAGCAAAAATTTATATAAATTTTTAATAAATGTATAGATTTTTTGTGTAATATAGGTTATAATTACTACTAAGGAAAATTTTGACAAATCTGAAAGGAGAACTAACAATGAAAGGTTATTTGGAAATTGTTGATGTTTTGGCAAGAGAAGTTCTTGACTCAAGAGCTAACCCCACGGTTGAGGTTGAAGTTATCGTTGATACAGGCGACGGCAATCAGGTAATGGGTAGAGCTGCTGTTCCTTCGGGCGCTTCAACGGGTCAGTTCGAGGCTGTTGAGATGAGAGACGGCGGCGACAGATACTGCGGTAACGGCGTTTTGAATGCAGTAAACAATGTAAACGACATCATTGCTGATGAGATTATCGGTATGAATGCTCTTGATCAGGTTGCTATCGATGAGGCTATGATAGCTCTTGACGGCACACCCAACAAGGCTAAGCTCGGCGCAAATGCTATATTGGGCGTTTCAATGGCTGTAGCAAAGGCTGCCGCAGAGGCTCTTAATATGCCTTTATATCAGTATCTTGGCGGTTTCAATGCCAAGACACTTCCCGTTCCCATGATGAACATTATGAACGGCGGTAAGCACGCAGACAACACTGTTGACTTACAGGAATTTATGATCATGCCCGTTGGCGCTAAGTCATTCAGCGAAGCTTTAAGAATGTGCTGTGAGATCTATCATGCTCTTAAGAAGGTATTAAAGAGCAAGGGTCTTGCAACAGGCGTTGGCGATGAGGGCGGTTTTGCTCCCGACTGCGCTACGGCAGACGAGGTTATCGACAATATACTTGAAGCTACGGAGAAGGCAGGCTACAAGCCCGGCGAGCAGATCAGGATCGCTATGGATCCCGCTTCATCAGAGCTTTACAAGGAAGACGGTCTTTATCACTTCCCCGGTGAGACAGAGGCAACAGGCGCTTCCGAGGAGATCACAAGAACATCCGCAGAAATGGTTGAATACTACGCAGCACTTTGTGATAAGTACCCCATCATCTCTATTGAGGACGGTCTTGCAGAAGAGGACTGGGAAGGCTGGAAGATGCTTACCGAAAGACTTGGCGACAAGGTTCAGCTTGTAGGCGATGACTTATTCGTTACAAACACAAAGAGATTACAGAAGGGTATTGATCTTGGCGTAGCTAACTCAATACTTATCAAGGTAAATCAGATCGGTACTCTTACAGAGACCTTCGACGCTATCAAGCTTGCAAACAGAAACAATATGACGGCAGTCGTATCTCACAGATCAGGCGAGACAGAGGATACAACTATTGCAGATATCGTTCTCGCAGTTAACGCAGGTCAAATCAAGACAGGCGCTCCCGCAAGAACAGACAGAGTTGCAAAGTATAATCAGCTTTTAAGAATAGAGGAGGAGCTCGGCGATACAGCACAGTACCTCGGTCTTGACGCTTGGTTCAACTTAAAGAATAAATAATATCACATTTAGAGCCGCCCGAAAGGGCGGTTTTTTGTTGCACATTGCTGTAGAAAATGTTGACGATATAGCTTTAACATGATAAAATAAATAGAGAGTTGTAGAGAAGAAAGGAGGACTGCATAATGCTGACCGAGGAAATGCTGTGTAATGGAACACTATTAGGCATTTGCAGCAAGTTAAAAGAGGCAAATTTAACAGATGATGTGGTAGTATGTCTTGGCAGTGCTGCCGGTTTGATGTGTTTGTCCAATCAATTTACTACACGCAAAGTCTATGTGTATACAGATTTAGATGAAGCACAGTTGCCGCCGCAAGTGGAAAAGGTCAATGTAGATTATCATAACAAGGATACTGTAAAAGTGCGAGGGTTCACCTGTACCTCTGCAACCCAAACAATTCTGGATTTACTGGAGTTCACCGAGGATATTGGCAATCAGGATTTGTATGAGTCTTTGTGGATGTATTACACAACACATGGCGACTCCTTTGCCGAGCTTGTAAGCTTGCTGAACAGTAGGCAGAAAGCTACATTTCAGATTTACGAGGAGGATGCTATACATTATAAGGATGAGAGGTGATCAGCTTGAACAATTCCTATGATAACCCCATTGCATTACTTAATTTGATGAAACAGTTAATGTGTACATTAGCCTATAGTGGTACACCTTTAGTATTTAAGGGAGAGAATTTGCTTCTAAATGTTCTAGATGGTAAAAATATGGATAAAAGCCTATTTCGCTTAACTCAAGATATAGATGCTAACTGGACACAGGGAAATCCAAGTGTCTCCTTTATTGTATCTGAGTTAAGTAAAGCTTTGCATCTAGTGGATCCAAGTTTGCAAGTTGTCCCTTTGAAGGCTCATATAGATAATGGTATGATAACTTTTGTTGTAATGCAGGGTGCCGGTGGTTTATTCAGCATAGATATACTTATAGCAAATCCGGTATTTTACTGTGAATATACAATAGATGGACAAGCGGTAAAGGGTGCAACACTTGAAAAAATGCTTGCTGACAAGATTAAAGTTCTCTCAACAGATATAATATATCGTAGAGGCAAAGACCTGTTTGACATATATGCGCTGTCACATATTAAGGGGTATACAACTCTGAATATACTAAAAGTAATGTCTGTATGCAGTTATGTTTTGGGAAATTTTGACTGCTTTTCCAACATCAAAAAATTAGAAAGAGCCTATGAACAAGTAAGTACATTGGGAGAACGCCCGCCGTTTGTCCATGTATGTCAAAGGGTACAGAAATTTGTATATCCTTTTATGTTTAGAACAAAATCGAACTACATGTGGAATGGAAATTCTTGGGTTGATTATCAGTAATAAAAAGGACACCTCTTTATGAAGTGTCCTTAATTTATTCATATTACTTTAAAATCTCCACTGGCAGTTATAAGCTGTTGCTTGCCATCTTTGAGCAGTTGCATTCCACTTGTAGGTACACCAACCACCTAGACCAAATGATTGAAGTTCACCATCGGTTTTACCAGGTGTGGTAGGCTTGTAAGCTTCCTGTATCTTGTCCCATTCATCACTCCAGTGTCCCTCACCTGTTTCTGGGTTGACACGATATGTTGCACCAAGTCCACCAAACACACCTGTTGAAGTGCAGTTAGTTTCATCAAAAACACTGCCTTCTTTTATTGTGCTGTTGATTCTTGGAAGTCTACGACCAAGTTCAGTTGCTACAGGCTGTCCTTCACCAAGAACTCCACCTGTTCCAACCTTAAGCACGGTACTCTTGCCATTGGCATCTACAAATGTATCACCTGGTACAGCTTCTCGTCTGTCAGCATCTGACTGGTTAAGTGTGCCTACCTGAACTCCTGCATAGGGGTCTTTCTTTTCAATTTTTATGACTTTACTTGTGTCACGCTTGCTAGGATTGCTTAAAGCATATATGAGAACCGCACTATCTTCTCTTGTGAGGTTCATTTGAGGATTGAAGTTACTGTTCTGGTCGCCATGACCTATACCTAAAATGTAAAGTTTGGCAATAGAAGCTCTGTTTGACATGTCTTCATTCCAGTCACCAATCATAGCCTCAAGGTCATAATCATTTTGAATACTGCCCTCAACTTTTTCACCTTTGAGCTTTTCTATGCAGTCAACCATTATGTCGGCTGCTTCCTCTCTGAGAATTGGTTGCGTCCACTTGTTGCCATTACCACTGTCTTTAAAGGCCGTACCTATGCCAAGATAAGAGCTTCCAATTATTAAGTCCTTGCCCCAAAGTCCATTAAGATTATCAACAGCTACAGAATCATCATAAAATGATATTCCCTCCGGTTCAGGAACTTTAGACTTTTTAATTGCTTCGTTTATCTTGATTAAACCTGGGTCGCAGGCGTTTACGCACATTGATAGGAACTCTTGTCGCGTTATGGTACCCTGTGGTCTGAAGGTGTTGTCTTCGGGGTAGCCCTTTATTGAACCGATGTTTACCAGGCTCTCAACGGATTCCCTCGAATAGTCCCTTATCTTGGCATCATCCCGGAACTGTGTGGCAGCTTCTACCTCTTCATGGAAAAGTTCGCCTACAGGAGAGTTTACACTTCCTAATGCCAAACTGATGCCTAAGCAAATTGCTAAGTTCTTTAATACAAGCTTATTCATTACCTTTTTTATCGGTCTTTCCTTCCGGCGAATGCCGGGCTGATTCTGTTTCATACAAATCACCATTCCTTTCTTATATTTTATGTCTTGAAAGTTGACCTAAAAAATTTGTTTCTACTGACAATATCTTATATGCCTGTACAATATAACAAGTTCATTGAATTTAGTATAACATATTTTTCAAAATTTTCAATAGTACAATGAGCTAAGACAACTCTTATTGATTTGTACATAAGCTGCTCTATGCGCTTTGTAAACCCCGTTTCTTTTAAATGCCCGCCTCATAGAATTAAAAAAATATTTTATAATAGTTATTTAGTCGTCATTCTCTCTGTATACAATATCAACCAAAGAAATCATTGCTCTTGTGAGTATTATTTCTGTTTCAATACGCATATATGTTACAATATGTTCCACATCGCGCCTTTCAAAAACATCTATCTTGCCGTTTTGGTAAACCTCTTCCGCAATTTCCTCTATTAAATAGGGAAGTTCTTTTTTTATGATATTATTGAGTTTATTTGACATATTATCCTCCGTTTGTCCCTCCTGCGCGAAATAAATATATCAATATTATGACAAAATATAAATACTAAAAAAGAAAATTTTTGAATAAAAATGCAATTTTTTTGAATTTTTAAGTGTAAAATTTAATTTTATACACTAAAACGCTCTGTTTGCTTTATTATATAAACCGTCATTTGCTTTTTGCACGCCACCCCTTCACCGTGCAACATCACAAAAGGGCGTTGCAAAATCTTCATAGTATGTTATAATAATATATAATGAAAATATAGCTTAATATAGGGAGAAGATACAGTATGTCATCAAACAATTATAATAGCAACATTAAGAATCTGAAAGGTTCCTTAGCTGTTGAGGGAATATATTTAACAGATGAGGCTATGCTCAATCTGGAGCGTCTTGCAAGTGGTAATGCTTCATGTTCACAGCTCGTTGAAGAAATAAAGCAAAAATATATTCAAGAGGTGTGATATAAATGTTTTCAAGATATGAAGTTTACACAACTGTTCAGTCGTTATATTGTTATCCCGACACAGATGTACTCATAAACAAGCTCAACATAAGAGATGCAAAATTACTAAAAAAGGCAGAGGCTGAGATAACTGCAATAAAACAACTTGAACTTTTGCAAAATCCTATTGCCGGAAACTTAACAAAGACACACTTGTTTAATATTCATAAATTTATATTTGAGGACATTTATCCGTTTGCCGGAAAAATAAGGCGGGAAAAAATAAGTAAAGCCGATACAATGTTCTACCCTCCGGATTTGATAAATAGCGAACTTAATAAATTATTTGGACTAATCAAACAGAAAAATATGCTGAATGAGAAAAATGTAAATAGAATTTTTGATAATTCTGCTTATGTTATGGCAGAGCTTAATATAATACATCCGTTCAGAGAGGGAAATGGCAGAGCAATTCGTGAGTTTATACGTTTGATGCTTAAAAGAACAGGTTATGATTTAAACTGGGGCAATGCTGATAAGACAGAAATATTAGAGGCGTCTATTGCCTCTGTTTATAATTATAAAGTATTGGCAGATGTGTTAAAAAAGTGTATACAGTAAAATTTATAATGAAAAAAATATAGCCATACCGACAATTAAGCGAACAGAAACAAAAATAATAATCAGAGAAGGAAGGCAGTGTTTTTGGTGAAACTAACTGTACTTCAACAGGTGTGTTTGGTGGACTTGGCGTGACCTACCGTGTCAATCCCGACACAGGTGAGGTTCACCGGAGCAATGAATGGGATAAAATAACTATATGCTCTGCACAAAAAAAAGAAGCACTTTACTGTGCTTCGATAAAGAGCGGAGTAGGAGAGATTTGAACTCTCGCGCCGCGCAAACGACCTACTCCCTTAGCAGGGGAGCCCCTTCAGCCACTTGGGTACTACTCCATACCAAACCGCTGTGATTTACAACGCTTAATAAGTATAGCATATAAAGAATAAACTGTCAAGACTTTTTTATAACAAAACAAAGAAAATACAGCCCGAAATTAAGCTTATAAGCCATCCGCAGAGCACATCAAGAGGATAGTGTACGCCCGTCATTATCCTTGAAAGCCCCGTAAAAAATGAGAAGACTATAAGAAGCGGTACAACCTTGGGAAACACAAGGATATACGAGAGCGATATTATCATGGAGCTGCAGGCGTGATTGCTGGGAAACGACCCGCTTTCGCCGTGCTCCACAAGCTTTTCTACGCCGTCCGTTAAAAACGGTCTGGGTTTGTTCAGAATTTTCCTCAATATCGTGTTGAAAACAAGGGTAAAAAAGGGAACGGCAATTATTTTCACTATTCCCTCTTTTCCCGTCATGTACAGTGCTGATATGCCCGCAATATATATGATTATGAATGCGGGCTTTGAAAGCTGTGTTATGAATACGGCTGTTTTTTCAGCCCATTTGTTTTTTGCCGTGAAGAAATATATTTTCTCAAAAAGCCTTTTATTCATTCCAAACACCGTCAAATACAAAGGTCGCGGGACCCGTCATATAAACATGGTCATCCTTTTCACTCCACTCTATTGTGAGAGTGCCGCCCAAAAGCTTTACATCAACAGGCACTCTGGGGCAAAGTCCTCTGAGGTTTGCAGCTACCACCGTTGCGCAGGTGCCCGTACCGCAGGCCCATGTCTCGCCCGCACCTCTTTCCCATACTCTCATGTCCAGATGAGTGCTGTCCTTAAATCTGGCAAATTCCACATTTGTTTTCCGCGGGAAAGCCGTGTTCACTTCTAATGAAGGTCCGTAGTATTCGACCGCAAAGTCCTTCACATCCTCATCAATAAAAGTAACTGCATGAGGATTGCCCATCGAAACGCAGGTGAAGTCAAATTCCCTGTCTTGTGAGGCAAGCTTAAGCGACATAACGGCGCTTACGCCGTCTATTTTTGAAGCTGTCGCTTCGGCATTTACGGGAACCTCCGCAGGCGTAAGTATGGGTTTGCCCATATCCACCGTGAGCATTTCAGCCTCGCCCTTGTCGTTCGGGTGTACCTCTATCACCTTTATTCCCGCAAGAGTTTCAAGCCTTATGGGGTTCTTTTTTATAATGCCTCTGTCATATACATATCTGCCCACGCATCTTGACGCATTGCCGCACATCTCCGCCTCCGAGCCGTCGGAATTGAACATTCTCATCTTGCAGTCGTTTTCATCATTGTCCGGAGGACATATGAGCACAAGCCCGTCCGAGCCTATGCCGAAATGCCTGTCGCTCATTGCCTTTGAAAGCGTCGACGGGTCAGCCACCTTTTCCTCAAAACAGTTTATATACACATAGTCGTTTCCGCAGCCGTGCATTTTTGTAAATTTCATTCTATCACTCTCCCTGCTTGTTTTATATATATAAAATACCATAAAACGGCATTGATTTCAAGAAAAAAATATGCTCCTCCCGTATAAAAAGAGGAGCCTAAAAATTTTTTTATTTCACGGCAATGTTTGCGTAGCCCTCGGGCACCTTGCCGTTGAATATAGTATTTACCAGCAGGAGCCGTCTGTTAATGTTCATTTCCTTTCCCTTGAAGGGCGTCACTATGGTGACGCTGCATTTTATGTTGAGCCATACCTGATAGGATACCTGATTCACACCTGCCGATGTAAGCTCCGTTTCGTAGTCCGCCTGAGCGTCGCCTACAGACGAAATATGCAGAGGTATGTCGAAGCCCAGTCTTGAAAACAGGGGCACGCCGCTGAAGGCTCCCGACGGCACGGTTATCTCGTGCTGCGAAAGCTCGTTCATTTTCTCCGAAAGCCTTGCCGTTATCCTGTTTGTGAGCTGATTTATGAGCAGAGAATCTATGTCTATATGGCTTAAATCCCGTCCCTCTATTTCCCTTGTGAAGTCGCTTGTCTTTATCTGCATTTCATCTATGACCATGTCCACGGCGTCGCTTATCTCGCGGTTTATCTTTGTGACGGCGTATTTGCTGCACATATCGCTTATTATGGGCAGCACAAATCTGTTAAAAGCAAAAGCGGCAAAAACGACCGTAAACATAAGTATTAATGCGGTTGTAAAAATTAGTTTTTTTATATGATCGTCTCCTTTTTTTCTTTTTTATAAAAATTTTTCTTTATATATTGTGATTTTTCTGATATAATCATATAAAGGGCAAGTTTATATTTATGCATTTATTTTGAATGCCGTTAAATATATATTTTAAGGAGGGGTGTAATATGAATCCACCTGACGAGAAAATTGGAGAGGATTTAGGGGGAACCAAGATCTTAAACAATACCCACTATGAAGAGGAGATAAAAAGGCGCAGCAGTGCCGTGGCTTCTGACAAAGAAGAGAGTGCCGAAAGACCCGTGCGCAGAAGACCGCCGCAGAACGGCAGACCGAGGTCGTCCGTAAAGACGGCAAAGCGCACAAAGGGCAAGGTGCGCCATAGCTCGGAGGGCGGAGTGCTCGCGCTTCTGGGACTTAAAAAGAAGAAAAAGAAGACGCATCCAAAGCGCAGACCACATACCGCGGGAGAGGCACGGCAAAGACCCGCCTCCGCTCACGGAGAGGGCAGAGCGTCAGCTTCGCTTATACCCGAAAAGAGGACGCCTTCGTCAGAGCATTCCGAGAGGAGACCGCAGGCTGACAGACCCGAAAGAAGGACACAGTCCGCAGTGTCGGAGAAAGCATCTGTGCCCGCTGCGGAGCATACCGATAAAAAGCCGTCGACAGCGCAGAGCGAAAGAAAAACGACTTCTGCGCCCGATATCAGGGACAAAAAGCAAGGTACGGCAGCTCAGCCCGAAGGCAACAGAGAACAGCGCAGAGAAAACAAGCCTGCACCGAGCGGTGCGCCCGAAAACAGGGCAGACAAGAGCAAAGAAAGCAGCGCCAAGCAGATCGCGGCAGCAACGGAAAATGGGACAGGCAGTGCTCCCTCCGAGAGGAGAATGCCTCACAGCGCTTCTGCGCCCGTAAGGAGAACACAGCACGTTGCCGCTCCCAAGCTCAGGTCCAAGACGGAGCAGGATAATTCAGAGCATCTCGGTCTGCATACGCAGGGACATAAGCATAAAAACAAGAATAAGGAAAAGTCAAAGCCATTTACTGTTTTCCTTACCGCAATGCTTATGATAGCCATTATGATAGGCTTTGCGCTTTGCGGAGGTCTTGTCGGCGCATATGTGGGCATCATAAACAGTATACCCGAAATGGGTATCGTGAGCATAAAGCCGGGTACATATACCTCAATAATATATGATAACAACGGTAATGAAGTAAGCAAGCTCCACGGCGATGAGAACAGAGAATATGTCACTCTCGACCAGATACCCAAAAATATGCAGCAGGCGGTCATCGCCATAGAGGACGAAAGATTTTACGAGCACAACGGCGTGGATATACAGGGCTTTGCAAGAGCTGCTTATTCCACTCTCACGGGTAAGCAGATGCAGGGCGGTTCCACAATAACCCAGCAGCTCATAAAAAACAATGTCACAAAGGTAACGCACAATACGGTAAAGAGTAAAATAAAGGAGCAGTATCTCGCTCTTAAATATGAGAAAGAGCTGAAGCAGGCGTACGGCTCGAAGGAGGAGGCAAAGAATTACATTCTTGAGCTTTATCTCAATACCATTGGTCTGGGACACGGCTACAGCGGTATAAAGACTGCCGCAGAGGGCTACTTCGGCAAGGAGCCGAGCCAGCTTACTTTGGCGGAATGCGCTTGTCTTGCGGGCATCACCAACAATCCCTCGCTTTATTCGCCGAGGTCGCAGCCCGAAAACAACAAGAGACGACAGACCATAATTCTCAACTATATGCTCTCTCAGGGCAGGATCACTCAGGAGGAGTACGATCAAGCCATAAACGAGGATATATATTCCAATATCAAAAAGACCGACACATCGAGCGGAGATGACGAAGCGGGCGATACGGTCATACATTCGTATTATGAGGATGCTCTTATATCGCAGATATCCGAGGATCTTCAGAATAAATACAACTGGTCTGTGGAGGAGGCAAACAATGTCATTTATAACGGCGGTCTCCAGATACAGTCAAATCTCGATCCCGCAATACAGAAGATAGTTGACGACGAGTACAATAACGATGCCAATTTCCCGCACGTGTACTACTGCATAGATATTGACTACAGAGTGTCCGTAGAGGATACCTCCACGGGAGAGCAGACTCACAGCCAATACAATCAGTTTGCACGCTCCGAGGAGGGCGCAAGAGGTTGGGTAGCCGATAAGAAGGCTTCTATTGAGGCAAGCCTCGGACCCAATCAGAAAATAGTTGCCGAGAAGGCTTATTACAACAAGCAGCCGCAGTCGGCAATGGCAATAATAGATTATCACACAGGCGAGATAAAGGCTATCGCGGGCGGACGAGGCGAAAAGAAGGTAAACAGAGCCTTCAACAGAGCTACGGATGCGGCAAGACAGCCCGGCTCCGTATTCAAGGTGCTTGCGGCTTACGCTCCGTCCATAGACCTCGGAAAGCTCAGCAACGCTTCGACTATAGTCGACGAGCCTTATACTACTGCCGACGGCTATACGCCCAAGAACTGGTACCAGGGCTACAGAGGTCCCGTAAATCCCAGAACGGGTATAAAGAACTCAATGAATATAGTTGCGGTAAAGATAATGGTGGAGACGGGCATAGACCTCTGCTACAATTATCTTCTCAACTTCGGCTTTACCACGCTTGAAAATGACAACCATGCGGCGACCGCACTCGGCGGACTTACCAACGGCGTCACTCAGGTCGAGGTAGCCGCAGCCTTCGGAACCATAGCAAATTACGGACAGTATATAAAGCCCTGCTTCTATGACAAGGTGCTTGACCACGACGGCAATGTTCTCCTTGAAAACACTATGGAGAAAAAACAGGTGCTGAAGGAATCCACGGGCTATATACTTACCGAAATGATGAAGGATGTTATCAAATCCGGTACCGGTACAAAGGCATCCTTGGGCGCTATGCCCGTTGCAGGCAAGACGGGTACCACGACGGATTCAAAGGATCTTACATTCGTAGGATATACGCCTTATTATGTGTGCAGTATATGGTTCGGCTACGACAGATATGACAACACGGTGAGAAACATGAACAATGTCAATCAGTCGCAGCATATGGTCGTATGGCGCGACGTTATGACAAAGATACATCAAAATCTTCCCGTAAAGGACTTCCAGATGCCGGATAGCGTTGTCAAGGCAACAGTCTGCAAGATATCGGGTCAGCTTGCCCGTTCGGGCTGCCCCGCAGTTACGGATTACTTTGACAAGGCATCGGTAAGCTCATACTGCTCGGGACACAAGGGCCACAGCGGTGTGGTATTCTCCGGCAATAATTATTATAACGGTTCGGGTTCATCCTCGGAAGGCTCGGGCAGCAGCTCGACACGGAAGAATTCAAGCAGTTCATCAAGCAGCTCTTCATCGAAGAAGAATACCGAAAGCAGCGATACCGATAATAGCGATGACGGCTCGTCATCGGCTAATGATACCGGCTCATCGGATAGCTCGGGCAGCGGCACAGATACCGCTCCCGCAGAACAGGCGCCCGCAGAACAGGCACCTGCTGAACAAGCACCCGCAGAGCAGGCACCCGCAGAACAGGCGCCCGCAGAGCCCGCTCCCGCTGCGGCAGAACCGGCTCCGGCTCCCGCTCCCGCGGATGCGGCTCCCGCCGAAGCCAACGCCGGCGCATAATAGACACTATAACTTATCTGCCCATAGACGGTGCGCCGCCTGTGGGCAGTTTTTTTGATATCATAATAAATTTTTTACATAAATATATGGCAGTATGAATAAAAAACTATTTACAATACAAGATTTTTTTGATAAAATTATATATATGGAAAAATACGGAAGGCTCAATGCTGTTTTGTTTGTATCGGGCGCATAAATTGTACGCCGAAAAGGATTTTATTTCCGATATGGGATATAATTATTTTAGGTGATCGTATGAATAAGGATTCTACAAAGGCAATAGCTTTGTTTACACAGGTCGCGGTATCCATGCTGGTGCCAATATTTATATGCTTTTTTGCGGGAAGGACCATAGACAGGCTTTTGGGCACGGAGGGTATTTTCCTTATCATACTGACCGTGCTTGGCATACTGGCGGGCTTTCGCAGCGTATATATGCTGGTGCGCGGCTTTTACAAGGGAAAGGATACCTATATCGATATGAACAAAATAAAACATGAGCTTAGAGATTCGGAGAGCGATGATGATGACGAAGGAAGTAATTAAGACAAGGAACTCTCTCATGCTTATAACGGCGGTGCTCGGCATAGTCTGCATAGCCGTGGGCGCTTTTTTTGCGGAGAGCCTTATAAAATGGGCGCTTGGCATAGCCATAGGTGTGCTGATATGCATTTTCAGGATACTTTCTATGACAAGGAGCCTTTCAAAGGCGGCGGATATGCAGCCGGACGATGCAAAGAACTATGCGCGCGCGCAGTATATGTTCCGCTATATCATTACATTTGCCGCAGCGGCGGTGGTGTGCTATATGGGGTTTGCAAGCCCCCTGGGTGTGATTGTTGGGCTGATATTATTGCAGCCTGCAGTATATATTTATAATTTCATTGACGGAAGAAAGACGCAGAGCTGAATTCCGTCTTAAAAATAATATGGAAAGGAGGAAATGCTGCTTTGGGACTTCATTTATTAGAGGTTAAGAGCTTAGTCGGTCATCTTATAGGCTGGAACACCACTCCCGCCGAGGGGCTGGATGCCAATGCCAGAATAATTGAAAAGCTGCATTTTGGCTCGACCGAGGTATGGATAACGGAAACAGTGGTAAATACCTGGATATTTATGGCTGCACTTATAATCTTAGCTGTTATACTCAGAATTAAAATGAAGAATTACAAAAATAAGCCGAGCGGACTACAGAATGTCGTGGAGCTTGCCATAGAATATATGGACTCCTTTGTCAAAAGTGCCATGACGGAAAAATATGCCTATTTCGGCAACTGGTTTTTCGGTGTGTTCGTGCTTATACTGGTGAGCAATTTAAGCGGACTTTTAGGCTTCAGACCGCCTACGGCGGATCTCTGTACCACTGCCGCCATCACGTTTACCACCTTCTTTTTGATTCACTTCATGGGTATAAAAACAGGCAAAGGCGGTTACTTCAAGGGCTATCTTGAGCCGCTGCCGTTCCTGCTGCCCATCAATATCATAAGTGAGCTGGCAACGCCCATCTCATTGAGTTTCCGTTTGTTCGGCAACATTCTGGGCGGTATGATAATCATGGCGATGGTCTACATGGCGCTTGGTTCGCTTCCGGGCATTGCCAAAATATTCAACATCGGTGTACCGTCCGTTCTTCATGTCTACTTTGATGTGTTTGCGGGCTGTATACAGACAGTCATCTTCGTAATGCTGTCTATGACATTTATTAAGGATAAAATTCCGGATTAGTGCGCTGATCCGAAACCACAAATTTTATTAATTTTTTAAGGAGGATTTAAACATGGAAGGAATGGATCCAAGAGCATTTGTATTAGGTTGTTCTGCAATAGGTGCAGGTTTGGCTATGATAGCAGGTATAGGCCCCGGTATAGGTCAGGGCTTTGCCGCAGGCAAGGGCGCTGAGGCTGTTGGCCGTCAGCCCGAGGCAAGAGGTACCATCACCTCTACAATGCTTTTAGGTTGTGCCGTAGCCGAGTCTACGGGTATCTACGGTCTTGTTGTTGCAATGATATTATTGTTTGCAAATCCATTGGTTGGCAAGATTCAGGGATAATTTTTTAAAAATTTTGCCTGAAAGGAGGTCATAAGGTGGAAGGTTATGTTATAATGCTGGATCAGCAGACGCTTATACAGGTCGCTATTCAGATAATAAACACTTGCATATTGTGCTTTGCATTGTCAAAGCTTCTCTATAAGCCTGTCACTAATTTCCTCAATGCCAGAAAGGAAAGGATAGCCGAGCAGATAGACTCTGCGGAGGCAAGGCTCAGCGAGGCGGAGGCATTAAAGGCCGAATATGAGAACAAATTAAAGGATATTGAGACCGAAAAGAATTCTATTCTTGAAAAGGCTAGGGCTCAGGCTGACATAAACAGCAGACAGATAATTTCCGATGCCAGGACAGAGGCTGAAAATATCCATACCAGAGCAATGACTGATATAAAGAGAGAAGAAGAAAAAGCGAAGGACGAAATCAAAAAGCAGATCATCGAGGTTTCTTCACTGGTATCGGGCAAGTTTATTGCCGCAAAGATGACAGAGGAGGAGCAGAACAAGCTTGTTGATGACGCCATCTCGGGTTTGGAGGGTGTTGAATGGCAGGCTTAATCTCAAGACGATATGCGCAGGCTCTCTTTCAGTTGGCTGTGGAAAAGGACTGCGTAGATAAATACGACAGTCAGGTCAGACTGGTGCGCGAAGCGCTTTCGTGCGACAGCGAGGTCATTAGGGTCATAAATAACCCGCAGATAAGCTCCGATGTGAAGCTCAAAATACTCATCTCGGCATTCAAGGACAGTGCCGATGATGACATTCTGGGACTTCTGAGCGTTGTTTTCCGTAAAAACAGGGAAAGTGAGCTTACAGATATTTTAGATACATTTCTCTCCAAGATACGGGACTACAAGGGCTTTGTAACGGCGGAGGTCGAAAGCGCCGCTGCCCTTGACGATAAAAGACTGGAGCAGATAAAAAATAAATTGTCCGACAAATTGAATAAGCAAGTCGAGATCGAGGCAAAGGTCGTGCCCGAGCTTATAGGCGGCTTGAAGATAACTGTCAGCGGTCAGGTGATCGACAGCAGCATCAAAAGCCAGATCGATTCTATGAAAAAGGTACTTAACGAGATCCAACTTGCGCAGTAAAGGAGTGTAACCCAATAATGAATATCAGACCCGAAGAAATCAGTTCCGTCATAAAGGAACAAATCAAGAGCTATCAAACAGAGCTTAATGTGTCTGAAGTCGGTACGGTTATACAGGTTGGCGACGGCATTGCCAGAGTTTACGGCCTTGAAAACGCCATGAGCGGTGAGCTTCTGGAGTTTGAAAACGGCGTAATGGGTATGGCGCAGAACTTGGAGGAGGACAATGTGGGCGTTGTTATCCTCGGTTCTGATATGGGTATAAAGGAAGGCTCTACCGTTAAGCTTACGGGAAAGGTTGCTTCTGTGCCCGTAGGCGATGCTATGATAGGCAGAGTTGTGAATGCTTTGGGAAGCCCCATAGATGAAAAGGGTCCCATAGTTACAGACAAGTCCAGACCTATAGAAAGAGTTGCCCCCGGTGTAATCACAAGAAAGGCAGTTAATGTGCCCTTACAGACAGGCATTAAGTCTATAGATGCCATGGTACCCATAGGCAGAGGTCAGAGAGAGCTTGTCATAGGCGACCGTCAGACAGGCAAGACGGCTATCTGTATAGATACCATTATCAATCAGAAGGGCAAAAACTGTTTATGCATATATGTGGCTATCGGTCAGAAGGCTTCTACCGTTGCCAGAATAGTTAAAAGCCTTGAGGATGCGGGCGCTATGGACTACACAACGGTAGTTTCGGCAACGGCATCCGAGTCCTCTACGCTTCAGTACATTGCTCCCTATGCGGGCGTAGCCATAGGCGAGGAATGGATGGAGGCAGGTAAGGATGTGCTCATTGTCTATGACGATCTTTCAAAGCACGCCGTTGCTTACAGAGCAATGTCGCTGCTCCTTAAAAGACCGCCCGGACGCGAGGCTTATCCCGGCGATGTATTCTACCTTCATTCAAGACTTCTCGAAAGGTCTGCAAGAATAGACGAAAAGTACGGCGGCGGCTCTATCACCGCTCTGCCCATAATAGAAACTCAGGCGGGCGATGTTTCGGCATATATCCCCACGAATGTAATCTCTATTACAGACGGTCAGATCTTCCTTGAGAGTGAGCTTTTCAACTCAGGCGTTCGTCCTGCCATCAACGCAGGTCTTTCGGTTTCGAGAGTAGGCGGCTCCGCTCAGATAAAGGCTATGAAGAAGATAGCAGGACCTATCAGAACAGAGCTTGCGCAGTACAGAGAGCTTGAGAGCTTTTCACAGTTCGGCTCGGATCTTGACAAGGATACCCTTGAAAGACTTAATCACGGCAAGGTCATAGTTGAGATACTTAAGCAGCCCCAGTACAAGACTCTTTCTGTAGAAAAGGAAGTCATAATTCTCTATGCCGTAACAAAGAAATATCTTGACGACATCGAGGTAGACAGGATACTTGACTTTGAGTCACAGTTCTTTGACTTCATGGAAAAATACCACAACGGTGTGCTCACTTCCATAGCGGAGACAAAGGAAATAAGCCCCGATGCAGAGAAGGAGCTTGTACAGGCGATAGAGGATTTCAAGAAGGAATTTAACAAATAGCGAGGTGATATTATGGCATCAATGCGTGATATAAAGCGCAGAATAAAAAGTGTCAGCAGCACCCAGCAGATCACTAAGGCAATGAATCTGGTAGCCAGCTCAAAGCTCAACAGAGCCAAGGCAAGATTTAACGACACAAAGCCGTTCTTTTCAGCCACACAGCGCGTCATAGGCAATATCGTGAAGGGCAGCAAGGGCGTTTCGAGCATATTTATGCGCGAGACCGAGGGCAAGAAAACTTTGGTCGTTGTCATAACGGGCGACAGAGGACTTTGCGGAGGTTATAATTCCAATGTATGTAAGGCGGGAATGGAGATCATATCGAAAAAAGCGGACGCTTGCGTAATAGCCGTGGGCAACAAGGCGAGAGAATTTTTCAGACATAAGAATGTCAAAATTGCCGAGGCCTACAGAGATGTTTCGGAAAAACCAAGCTACAGCGAGGCCTATACCATAGGTCAGAAAATAATCGATATGTATGAGAAAGGCGAGGCGGACGAGGTCTACTTTGTATATACCGAGTTTATAACAACTCTTACAAACGAGCCTAAGGCTATAAAGCTTCTGCCTCTCGATCCCGAGGACTTTAAAGGTGATGACAGCGTGCCTCACAGCAGCACATTGACTATATATGAGCCTGATGAGGAGGCAGTATTGGATTATGTTATTCCAAAGTATATAAACACCGTTCTGTTCGGCGGCATGGTAGAGTCGGCAGTCTGTGAGCTAAGCTCGCGAATGACGGCTATGGATTCCGCCACGGAAAACGCCGCTGAAATGATCGAGCACCTCAATCTGGTGTACAACAGAGTAAGACAAGGCGCCATAACACAGGAGATCACAGAGATAGTAAGCGGAAGCAATGCTTTGGAATAGGAGGAGTGAAATAATGGCACAAAATAATGTCGGCAAGATAATTCAGATTATCGGTGCCGTATTGGATATCAAATTCTCCGACGGAAACTTGCCCGCGCTTAACAATGCCATAGAGATAAATGCAGACGGCAGAAAGATAGTTGCGGAGGTTGCTCAGCACCTCGGCGATGATATTGTTAAGTGTATAGCTATGAGCTCTACGGACGGACTCAAAAGAGGTATGGAGGCAATAGACACAGGCGCCCCCATAAGCGTGCCCGTAGGCAAGGAAACGCTCGGCAGAATGTTTAATGTAACAGGCGACCCCATCGACGGAAAAGAAGCCCCCGTTACGGAAGAAAGATGGTCTATACACAGAGGAGCGCCCAGCTTTGCGGAGCAGAACAACTCTGCCGAGATGCTCGAAACGGGTATAAAGGCTATCGACCTTCTTTGCCCCTACTCAAAGGGCGGTAAGATAGGTCTTTTCGGCGGCGCGGGCGTTGGCAAGACAGTCCTTATAATGGAGCTTATCACAAATATAGCTACCGAGCATCAGGGCTATTCCGTTTTCAGCGGTGTCGGCGAGAGAACAAGAGAGGGCAACGACCTCTATTATGAGATGCAGGAGTCGGGCGTTTTAAAGCAGACCGCTCTTGTATTCGGTCAGATGAACGAGCCTCCGGGAGCCAGAATGAGAATTGCTCTTACGGGTCTTACAATGGCTGAGTATTTCAGAGATAAGGCAAAGCAGGATGTGCTTTTGTTCATAGACAATATTTTCAGATTTGTACAGGCAGGTTCGGAGGTGTCCGCACTTCTCGGCCGTATGCCTTCAGCCGTAGGCTATCAGCCTACGCTTGCAACGGAGCTTGGTACATTGCAGGAGAGGATCACATCCACAAAGAACGGCTCAATCACATCGGTACAGGCTGTATATGTGCCTGCCGACGACCTTACGGATCCCGCTCCCGCGACAACATTTGCTCACCTTGACGCTACCACCGTTTTGTCAAGAGCTATAGTTGAGCTGGGTATTTATCCCGCTATCGATCCTCTTGAATCCACATCGAGAATACTCGATCCCCAGGTAGTGGGCGAGGAGCACTATGATGTTGCAAGACGAGTTCAGGCGATACTCCAGAAGTACAAGGAGCTTCAGGATATCATTGCTATCCTCGGTATGGATGAGCTTTCAGAGGACGACAAGATAGTCGTTAACAGAGCCAGAAAGGTACAGAGATTCCTTTCTCAGCCCTTCCATGTTGCCGAGAACTTCACGGGCTATCCCGGTCAGTATGTACCCGTTTCCGAAACTATCAGAGGTTTTAAGGAGATCCTTGACGGTAAGCACGATGATATACCCGAGGGCTTCTTCCTTAACTGCGGAAAGATAGACGACGCTGTTGAAAAATACCGCAGCTCCAATAAATAATAAGGGGTGATTTTATGGCAAATAAGCTGTCCCTTAAAATTATAACGCCCACCCGCAATATGTTTGAGGGCGAGGTAGATATGGTAGTTATGAGGACCAAAAGCGGTGATGTGGGTATACTCCACGGTCATCAGCCTATGGTAACCATTCTGGACTACGGCGTGCTCACTATCAAAAACGACGGCGAGGACAAACAGGCTGCCGTGCTCGGCGGCTTTGCGGAGATAAGCTCGGAGGGTATGTCCGTGCTTACGGACGCCGCAGAGTGGTCAAACGAAATTGATGTTGTAAGAGCGGAGCAGGCTAAGGAAAGAGCGGAAGCAAGGCTTAAGACGGTTCAGGCAAACATAGATGTTCAGAGAGCGGAGCTTTCTCTCAAGAGAGCGCTTGTAAGGCTCAGTCTGGGCGGAAGAAAATAATAATATTTTTAAATAAGAGCGGTGCGTTTTGTGATACCGCTCTTATTTTATGCTTTTGTATAATTATGCATAAAATGCATAAAAATTGAAAAAATTTTCATTCATTTTGCTTTATTTCTTGACTGTACAGTAAAAATTTGGTATCATTACATTAAATAATTTATTAATATAAGGAGGAATTTTACAATGAAGAAATTTTTAAGCTTGCTTCTTGCAGGTACAATGCTCTTTTCAATGGCAGGCTGCGGCGCAGCTGAGGAGCCTGCTGCCGATAACGGCGCAGACGAGACTGCCGCAGAGGACAGCGCAGCTGTTGACACGGTTCAGGACGGTCTCCTCATCTGGGGTACAAACGCAGCTTTTGAGCCTTATGAGTACATGGAAGGCGATTCCGTTGTGGGTATCGACGCAGAGATAGCAGACGCTATCGCAGCAAAGCTTGGTCTCACGGCACAGGTAGAGAATATGGACTTTGACGCTATCGTTCCCGCAGTTACAACGGGCAAGGTAGATATCGGTCTTGCAGGCATGACAATTGATGAGGACAGACTTAAGAATGTAAACTTCTCTACACCCTACGTTGAGGCAGGTCAGGCTATAATCGTAAAGGACGGCTCCGACATTGCTTCCGCTGCCGATCTTTCGGGCAAGGTAATAGGCGTTCAGAGAGGCACAACAGGTGACGAATATGTATCGGACGATGCAAACGGCGTAGGCGCAGCAAGCGTTGAGAGATATGCAAACGGTCCCGACGCTGCTCAGGCTCTCCTTACTGATAAGATCGATGCCGTTGTTATAGACAACGAACCCGCTAAGAAGCTTGTTGCAAATGCAGACGGTCTTGTTAAGCTTGATGAAACTCTTACATCCGAGCAGTATGCCATAGCTGTAGCTAAGGACAACACAGCTCTTCTTGACGCTGTAAACAATGCCCTTGCAGAGTTAGAGGCAGACGGCACGCTTCAGACTATATTTGACAAGTATCTCAATACCGAGGAATAAATATAACCGTAGAATGATCCATATAAAAGGGTGTGCGCGTCACACCCTTATTTTGAGGTAAATTTATGTTAGACACAATTTATAAAATACTTGCTTTTTTCACCTCCGACGCTACGGCTGACAGGTGGTTCGAGCAGATATACGACAATTTCATAAAGGACGACAGATGGACATGGCTCATGAAGGGTCTTTGGGTAACCATCCGTCTTACATTCTTCGCTTTTATTTTTGGCTTTCTTTTAGGTCTTATAATAGCCATCATAAGAGTAAGCCACGACAAAAGAGTTGTTATGCCCCGCCAGAGCTTTTTGCAGAGACTCGGAGGCATAATACTGAGCATACTCAACACCATATGCAAGATATATCTCAATATCATTCAGGGCACGCCTACCATCGTGCAGATAATGATAATTTACTTTGTTATTCTTGCAAGCTCCACAAATAAGATAGGCGTTGCCATACTGGGCTTCACCATCAACTCCAGCGCATACGTTGCCGAGATAATAAGAGGCGGCATAAACGGCGTAGACCAAGGACAGATGGAGGCGGGCAGAAGTCTTGGTTTCGGCTACATACCCACAATGATATTCATTATCATACCGCAGGCATTAAAGAGTGCGCTCCCTGCACTTTGCAACGAGCTTGTAGTGCTTTTGAAGGAGACCTCCGTTGCCAGCATGGTAGCGCTTCAGGATCTTCTTGCTGCGGCTATGCTCATAAGGGGCAGAACGGCAAACGCCTTCCTTCCTCTTATTGCGGCTGCAATAATCTACTTTGTAATAGTTTCTATTTTAAGAGCTATTTCGGCAAGGCTTGAAAGGAGGCTGAACTCAGGTGACAGATAATAAAACTCCTCTCATAAGAGTTGAAAATCTTACAAAAAAATTCAGCACAACTACCGCTTTGGACAATATAAGCAACAATATATACAACGGCGAGGTGGTTGTTGTCATAGGGCCATCGGGTTCGGGCAAGTCCACTTTTTTAAGATGCCTCAATCTCCTTGAAGTGCCTACCGACGGCAGGATATATTTTGAGGGTACGGACATAACGGATCCCCACAACAACATAAATAAGCACAGGCAGAAAATGGGTATGGTTTTCCAGCAGTTCAATCTTTTCCCGCATATGACCATACTCAGAAACCTCACCATAGGTCCCATGAAGCTTCTCAAAAAGAGCAAGGAAGAAGCCGAGAAAAAGGCGTTGGAGCTTTTGGACAGAGTAGGACTTGCCGACAGAGCAGGCTCTTATCCCAATCAGCTTTCGGGCGGACAGAAGCAGAGAGTTGCCATAGTGCGTGCGCTCTGCATGGAGCCGGATGTTATGCTTTTTGACGAGCCTACCTCCGCACTTGACCCCGAAATGGTGGGCGAGGTGCTCGATGTTATGAAGATGCTTGCCAAAAACAATATGACAATGGTGGTCGTTACTCACGAAATGGGCTTTGCCCGTGAGGTCGGCTCAAGAGTTATATTTATGGAAAAGGGCAAGATAATAGAAGAAAACGAGCCCAAGGAATTTTTTGAAAATCCCAAGAGCGAAAGACTTAAGAACTTCCTCAATGTGGTGCTTTAGTATTGACAAATGCTTACAAAGCATTTATAATAATTATAAATAATTATATTGCAGGGGTACCTAATCATGGTTGAGAAACACCCTTTGAACCTGGCGGTTAATACCGTAGTAGGGAGCAAAAACGAATTTATGGCGTTCGGCTTTTGCCGAGCGCTTTTTTTAAGCAAAAGGTCAGTCCTGCATTTATCATTTCAAGCGGAGGTAAAAATATGAGAAATTATGCTACACAGTTGGACGCGGCAAAAAAGGGCATCATCACAAGGGAAATGGAAATAGTTGCCAAGAAGGAGTACAAAACTCCCGAGCAGATAAGGGAGCTTGTGGCAAGGGGTACGGTGTGTATACCCGCCAACATCAACCACACCGCTCTTGACCCCGAGGGCATAGGCGAGGATATGCGCACAAAGATAAATGTAAACCTCGGCATTTCGGGCGACTGCAAGGACTATACAATGGAAATGAACAAGGTCAAAATGGCTATAGAATACGGCGCAGAGGCTATAATGGACCTTAGCAACTACGGCAAGACAAACACCTTCAGAAAGGAGCTTGTCGCCATGTCTCCCGCCATGATAGGCACTGTGCCCATGTATGATGCTATAGGCTATCTTGAAAAGGACCTTATGCAGATAACGGCAAAGGAATTTCTGGAGGTAGTGGAGGCCCATGCCAAGGAGGGCGTTGACTTCATGACCATTCATGCGGGCATCAACAAGAGGGCGGTTGAGTCCTTCAAGAGGGATAAAAGAAGGATGAACATTGTTTCAAGGGGCGGTTCTCTCCTCTTTGCATGGATGGAGATGACCGGCAATGAAAATCCCTTCTATGAATTTTATGATGATGTGCTTGAAATACTCAGAAAATATGATGTTACCATTTCTCTGGGCGATGCTTTAAGACCGGGCTGCAATGACGACGCCACGGACGCGGGACAGATAGCGGAGCTTATAGAGCTTGGATATCTCACAAAGAGAGCTTGGGAAAAGGATGTTCAGGTAATGGTAGAGGGTCCCGGACATATGGCAATTGACGAGATTGCGGCAAATATGAAGCTCCAGAAGAGGCTCTGCCACAATGCGCCTTTCTATGTTCTCGGACCTATAGTTACGGATATTTTCCCTGGCTATGACCATATCACCTCCGCGATAGGCGGAGCTATAGCCGCTTCAAACGGCGCGGACTTCCTCTGCTATGTTACGCCTGCCGAGCACCTCAGACTTCCCGATGAAGCCGATGTAAAGGAGGGCATAATAGCCAGCAAAATAGCCGCCCATGCCGCTGATATAGCCAATAAATATCCCCACGCAAGGGATATAGACAACGCCATGTCGGACGCAAGACACGCCCTTGACTGGGAAAAAATGTTTGAGCTTGCCGTTGATGGCAAAAAGGCAAGAGAATATTACGAGAGCGTTCCGCCAGCAGAAAGACATACCTGCTCAATGTGCGGTAAGATGTGCGCCGTAAGAACCACAAATATGATACTCGACGGCAAAAAGGTGGAATTTTGTAAAGAAGACGGCAGCTGTTAAAAAATCAATAATGACGGGCTTTTGGTTTTGGCACAAAGCTAGGTAAAACCTCTGCCCTTGCCCGTAGGGGCGTGCATTGCACGCCCGATTGCATGGCGATATTCTCCCGCCATGCTAGAATGTATGAAGCAGTGTATCCCCGCCCGTCTTATCGATTTCCCCGCTCGCTGATGAAAGGCTCGCTTAGGAAATGATAATGACGGGCTTTTGGATTTTGGCACAAAACTAGGTAGAACCACTGCCTTTGCCTGTATGGGCGACTTGTAGTCGCCCGTTTTCCCGCATGAAAACACCCTCCCATTCGGGAGGGCATTTATTTTCGCTTTTACTTATCGCTTTCTTTTTCCGCTGACATCTGAGCGTTATACAATTCATATATAACCTCTGTCAAAAGCTGTTCTATGCTGTCATAGAATTCAGCCATAAGCAATTCCGTTGTCCTTGAGACAGGCGAATCGGAAGAATTGTAGATCCTGTCTG
This sequence comes from uncultured Clostridia bacterium, assembly GCA_947627425.1. Taxonomy (GTDB): domain Bacteria; phylum Bacillota; class Clostridia; order Lachnospirales; family CAG-274; genus Gallispira. The sequence goes on from CANQVZ010000005.1 coordinate 68,975, forward strand.
CGGCTTCGACGATTAAATTATGTATCTCGTCTCTTGACATAAAGCTCACCCCTTTCGTAATGTTTTTGAGTAGTTTCAACTCATATAAACATTTTACACCAAAAAATTCCATAAGTGAAGTAACAAATAGTATTATTCTATGAACATTTCGAAAATCTTTTGTTAACATTCTCTAATGGAGGCGTTATGGTGAACTTATGTCCGACTTTTTAAGTTTTTTATATTTCTTTATATCTCCTTTTTATCCCTTCGTCAAAATAAAAATATCACAAATATCTGTTCTGTACAAGTATATATAAAAAATTTTTATCACACCCAAGAAACAGAAATTTTATATTTTCCTCAAAACGGGAAAATACAAACCACTTTGCGACCGTCTCAAACTATACTTTAGGACGGTCATTTTTCTTTTTATTTTTATAGTCAAATTGTACCATAATATGATTATATTGTCAATATAATTTGGATATAATTTATATAATTTGGGGGAAATAAAAGGACTTTTTGGAACCGTCCTAAAGTATACATTAAGACGTGTTAAAAAGGAGGAATTTTATGAAGATCAAACAAACCGCAGGCTTTATATTATCTTTTGCTATAGCTATATCAAGCCTTAATGTGGGATTTGCAGGAGAATCAGAGAAAAAAGATTTAATTGACATTTCTGCAATAGACATTGTTACATCATATTCTGCTGTTGATAATTTCATAAGTTTAGCTTCAGCATCCAATATAACGGAATATTCTGTTGAAAACGGCAAAATATATTTTGATACTGCCACAGGTACAATTATTGGCTGCGACAAAGATGTAACTGCTGTTGATATACCCAATTATATAAATGGTGCAACAGTAAGAGAAATAGGGGATTATGCATTTAATGGAACAAGAGTTAAATCTATAAATATACCGGACAGTATTATATCAATAGGAAATTCGGCTTTCTTAAATTGCACCGGACTTGAAAAAATAAATATTCCTTCAAATATCAACTATATAGGGGATTATGCATTTTCGGGTTGCAGTATATTGAAAAATATTGAAGTGCCGGACGGTATCACATCTATAAGTGATTATACATTTTACAAATGCGGTATAAATGAAATCAAATTGCCGACCGGATTGAGTAACATAGGAAAACACGCCTTTGATAGTTCTAAACTTAAAATCGTGGTCATACCGGAAGGAGTAACAACAATTGATGATTACGCTTTTTCAGAATGTGAGATACAATCCATAGAAATACCAAGCAGTGTTACAAAAATCGGAGATTTTGTTTTTAATAAATGTTCTTATCTTAAAGATGTAAAAATTAATTCTAATTTAACCTACATAAGCAACGGTATGTTTTATAATTGTAGTTCTATATATACAATTAATATTCCCGATACGGTGATTAGTATCGGAGAAAATGCATTTTATAATTGCAACAGAATAGAAAATATAGACTTACCCGATAATCTTGAATATATGGGAGACGGAGCTTTTTTATATTGTGCAGGTCTTAAAACTGTAAATATTCCGAGAACAGCAGAATATATAGGCTACAGAGCTTTATTCAGTAATGATATTGAAGAAATAATTGTTGACACTCAAAATCAAAATTACAATAGTATTGACGGTGTGCTGTACAATAAAGATATAACTAATTTAATTCAATATCCTTCAAATAAAAGAGAAAGTGTTTTTTCAGTACCGCAAACTGTCATTAATATTGGCGATTACGCTTTTTATAGAAGCAAACTCGATTTGATAGAACTGCATGATAATATAGAAAACATAGGTAAATATGCTTTTGACGATTGTTATTATATAACAACAATAAAAATACCGGTAAAAGTAAAAAAAATAAATGAATATTCATTTGGTTATTGTACAGGCTTGAAAGAAATAGGAATGCCAAAAAGTGTTACGGAAATAGATAAGACCGCATTTTATCATTGCGATTCATTATCTGTTGTACATTGTGATAAGGGTAGTTATTCGGATAACAATGAATTTTATTCAGAAAAAAGTATAAGTTTTTCATATGATTATGACAAGTTTATACCGCAGATATTGCTCCCTAGACCTTCAGAATCACATTTTGCCGGCAGCGGCGGTGGTGGCGGCAGTGGTGCCGGAGAACCTGTAATCAACTATAATGTGAACGGAGGAAATATTAGTTTTAAATCTAAATCAGGTATAATACAAAATGCTGACATAAGTGTGATTTCTGCCAATATTCCGGAAACAATAGGCGGATATCCGGTGCTATCTATAGCAGATGGCGCATTTAGCGGTTGTATAAATATGAAAGATATTACTTTGCCGGATAGCCTTACAAGTATCGGTAGTTTGGCATTTGTTTATTGCAGCAGCCTTGAGAGTGCAATAATTCCGGAAAGTGTAACAAATATAGAAAATGATGCATTCAAGGGATGTAATAAAGAAAAACTTGTATTATATGTCACAGAAGGTTCATATGCAGAAAACTGGGCTAAAAGCAATGGTTGGAAAACTTCATATGGCGTTTTGACAAACGAAACAACAAGTATAACGACAGAAAATACAACCGAAACTACCACATCAAAAGCAAGTTCAGGGGGTTCTTCCGGCGGTGGCGGAGGTGGAGGCAGCAGTTCACCTAAAAAAACCACAACAACAGAAGCAACAACTTAAGCGACAACTATTTCTGAAAAATATACGGAAATAACGACAGAAGATAAGAACATATTGAGCAATGTACGAGTAATAATAGGCAGCGATGAAATAACTATCGGAAATAAAAAATATAGGATAGATACGGCGCCTTACATACAGCCCGAAAGCAATTCTACACTCGTGCCTTTGCGCTTTGTTGCTCTAGCGATAGCGGGCGGAGATATTGAAAAGGCTGACAGCAATGAAAATATAAGCTGGGACGCAGTCACAAAGACTGCAACCATATCAGCGGGAGGAAATGTAATAAGCTTCACGGCAGGAAGCGAGCTTATGACAATAAATAATAACCCGCAGATAATGGAAAACGGCGTAAAGGCTGAAATAAAAGACAGCAGAATGTTCATACCGTTCAGAGCTCTGGGCAGAGCGCTTGGCGTTCAGGTCGATTGGAACGCAGAGACCAAGACGGCGATTTATAAGGCAAAATAAATACTAAAAACAAAAGAACCGCTGCATCACGCAGCGGTTTTTGAAGTGTAAATAATATATTACTTTAAAGTAACCTTAGCGCCAACTTCCTCAAGCTTAGCCTTGATAGAATCAGCCTCTTCCTTAGCAACGCCTTCCTTAAGAACCTTGGGAGCTCCGTCAACAACTTCCTTAGCTTCCTTAAGACCAAGACCTGTGATCTCTCTGACAGTCTTTATAACCTTGATCTTCTCAGCGCCTACCTCTGTAAGCTCTACATCGAACTCAGTCTTCTCTTCCTCAGCTGCGCCGCCTGCTGCTGCGCCGCCTGCTGCAACTACCATACCTGCTGCAGCGGATACGCCGAATTCTTCCTCGGCAGCCTTTACTAAATCGTTAAGCTCAAGAACGGTAAGTTCCTTAACAGCTGCGATAATTTCTTCAATAGATAATTTAGCCATTTTTAATTTCCTCCATAATTTCTTGTTTTACATATTAAACTTTGTTTACTGCAATATTAAGCCTCTGTGGTTTCTGCGGGAGCGGCAGCCTCGGCAGTCGGAGCTTCCTCTTTAGCGGGAGCCTCCTCAACGGGAGCGGCTTCTTCTGCGGGAGCAGTCTCCTCTGCGGGAGCTTCCTTCTCAGCAGGAACACCACCCTGGTCTGCAATAGCCTGAATAACTCTTGCAAATGAACCCATAGGCGACTTGAAGCTTCCCAAAAGCTTTGAAAGAAGAACCTCTTTTGACGGAATACCTGCAACAGCAACCATACCCTTTGCATCGTAGCAAGTGCCTTCGATGACACCGCCCTTGAATTCAAGAGCCTTGGCATCCTTCATGAACTTGTTCATGATAGAAGCTGCAACAGTAGGATCTTCATAGCAGATAGCGATAGCGCTGGGACCCTCGAAGTAATCTCTGAGGCCCTCGAACACTGTGCCTTCAACTGCCAGATTCATCATAGTGTTCTTGTAAACCTTGTAATCAACGCCTGCTTCTCTGAGCTGTTTACGAAGGCTTGTGTCCTGCGCAACCGTCAGACCTCTGGCATCTACCAGAACGGCAGAGCTTGCCTTTTCAAGCTTTTCCTTGATTTCGTTTACAACAACCTGCTTTTCAGCAACTTTAGCCATTATTTACACCTCCTATAAGAATATAAGCCGTATAAAAAACTCCCCGTCATAGACAGGGAGGCAAAAATACAAAAATAATGTATCCTCGGCAGGTAGGGAACCGTTACGCCAATATGGCACCTGCTGTCTACGGCACTTTTGATATAATAACA
>CANQVZ010000006.1 GCA_947627425.1 uncultured Clostridia bacterium
TTGGCACTAAGTCGTCTACCGATACTATTTCCCATTCTTTCTTTATATCTTCTGTTTTTTCAAGCATAATTATCACCCCATCTTATTATACCACAAATTTAAGAAAAAGCCTAGATCTTTCTAGACTTTTTCGACAGACTGAAATCCCCAAAATGGGGATTTTTTATTTGCGCTTTTAATGTCGCTTTGGCTCTTGTTTTTTTAAAATACCAAGTAATTTTTTACATTTTTTGTCCAAATAGGACAGTATATTTACATTCAGCAAAGGAAAATTTAATATTGTGAGGTGAGTCGAATGCATACTAAAAAACTGCTTTTGGCGGCAGTTGTGCTTTTGTTTTTTACAATATTATATTTTGTGCTTCAGTACCTTTTTATACCCGAAAATATTTATATGACTGCCGGGGAAAGCTATATCGTAAAGCTCGATACTCCCTTTGACGGGGAGATAAGCTGCAGCGAGGCGCTCAGCATAAACAACGAGCGAGTGAGCGAAAATATAGAAAAATCGGTAGGCGAAGGCTGTGAGATAAAAAGTGAAAATATAGCCGTAGCCGATATGAGGGTCAAATTTATGGGACTGCCGTTCAAAAAGGTGGAGCTTTGCTTTCTGCCCGAAAAAAGAGTGGATGTTATTGGCAGAACAGTGGGAATATGCGTAGATACAAAGGGTGTTCTCGTGCTGGGTACGGGCAGCGTGAGAACGGATAACGGCGAGGCGTCGCCTTGCAGAGGTATATTGAAAAGCGGAGATATCATACTTGCCGTGAACGGCAGCGCGGCCGAAAACAAGGAGGAGCTTACGGAGCTTGTCAAAAACAGCGAGGACATAAGCCTCAAAATACAGCGCAGTTCAAAGCTCATGGATGTGAATGTAAAGGCGGTGCGCTCCGATGACGACAATGTGTACAGACTGGGACTGTGGGTGCGCGACAGCACTCAGGGCATAGGCACAATAACCTTCTACGACAGCGAGGACAACCGTTTCGGCGCTCTCGGACATCCCATAAATGATGTGGACACGGGCAAGCTCATGGAAATATCGGGCGGCGATATACTCTATGCCGAGGTGGAAAGAGCCGAAAAGGGCAAGTCGGGCGCTCCCGGCGCTCTCATAGGCAAAATTGACTTTGACAGGAGCATAGGCAAGGTCGAAAGCAACCGTGAAAACGGCGTTTTTGGCTATATGCTGGGCGATATAAAGGGAGTAAATCTCCCCGTGGGCTACAAAAACGACATTAAAACGGGCGACGCCTATATATATGTAAACACAAAGGGCAGCGATGTGGAAAAATACAGCGTGAGGATAGACCACATAAACAAATATAATGTAAACGACACCAAAAACTTTGTACTGACAGTCACGGACAAAAGGCTTCTGGATGTGACGGGAGGCATAGTTCAGGGAATGAGCGGCTGTCCCGTTGTGCAAAACGGCAAGCTAGTGGGAGCCGTGACCCATGTTTTTGTGAACGATCCTACAAGGGGCTACGGTATTTTTGCCGAAAATATGCTTATGCCGCAATGATTTCCGCAGTCTTAAAAAATCGCTTTTTATCATATTTTTTACAGAATTTTATGCAGGTGTAGATTTTTTGATGTTTTTGCAAAAAAACGCTTGCAAAAATTCTGTTTGTATGATAAAATAAATTTACAAAACATATATATTTGAAGGAGATGAGGTTTATGAAAGCTATACTATCAATACTTAATAAAAATGAAATGTTCAGCATTGAAGAGCTTTTCAGACAGCTGAACGAATTTGACGAGATATCCGTATGCAGCGATATAATAGTTGCGTTGTCCGATATAAATAAGGGCAATGTGGATATTGCCGTTTTTGATCTCGATCTTTTTAAAAAGAATGTTATGGAAACTCTCTCGTGCATAAAGGATGTACATACTGAAAATCCGAATGTGCGCTTTGTGCTTCTGGCGGATAATGACGATGATGTTATGATATCGGCGGCGTTGCGCTTCGGTATCGACTGTGTTGTCACAAGACCGTACGAGAACGGTCAGCTTTTGAGCAAGGCAGTGGAGCTTTGCGCCTCGAGATTTGAGGAAAAGAGGGAGAACGACCCGAACAGGAACATATATGTTGAAAAGCTGGTGTCGTCCATACTTAGCAACACGGGCATTCTTCCCAATCTGAAGGGCTATAAATATCTCAAAGAAGCTATATTGTCGGGCTATAACGACAGGGCGTCGCTGGAGAGGATAACAAAAACGCTTTATCCCGACATTGCCGCAAGAAATATGGCAACGACCGACAGAGTGGAAAGAGCCATGCGCCATGCCATAAATACCGCTTGGGTAAAGTGCGGAGGCAACAATTTCTATTCAAGGCTCGGCATGGAGGATCTCTACGGCAGCAGAAAGCCCACCAACAGCGAATACATATTTGCCGTGATAGAATATCTTGACAACAATATTTATTGATAGGTTGTATTTATATATATTTTTTTAAGATCCGTTTTTTGTGATAATATCAATATCATTGGCGGATCTTTTTTGTTTTTTAATATATTGTTCGTATTTTTTGAAATATATTTATTTTTTTATCTGTTTGTTAAAATATTATTGCATTTTTTGTATAATATGTTATAATATAAATAGTAGGATGAAGGAGTATGTGCATATGGATAAAAAGGCGCTCAAGGTTCTTGAATTCAATAAAATAACCGATATGCTTTCAAGCCGTGCAGCTTCGGAGCTTGGAAGGAGCATAATATCGGAGCTTGCGCCCTCCACAGACATAGATGCCATACGCCGCGCCCAGAAGGAAACCTCCGAGGCTGTCTCCATGATACTAAAAAAAGGCGAGCCTGTCTTTGGCGGACTCAGGAATATAGAGGGCTATATAAAAAGAGTGAATGTCAGCGGTGTGCTGAATGCGGGAGAGCTTTTGAATATATGCGACTTTTTAAGAGCTGTGAGAAGGATAAAGGACTATGGCAGAAGCGAGGGCAAAAACGACAGCTTTCCTTTGTTGGAGCCTAGCTTTGACGGCTTGGAGCCAATACAGGAGCTTGAAGGAGATATAGAGAGGAGCATACTCTCTCCAAACGAGGTGGCGGACGACGCCTCGAGAAAGCTCAGGGACATAAGGCGCAGTATAAGGATAGCCAACGACAGGATAAAGGAACAGTTGAATTCCGTCATACACTCCGCCGCATACAAAAATATGCTCCAGGAATCCGTCATAACCATACGCAACGAAAGATATTGCGTGCCCGTAAAGCAGGAATATAAAAACGCCTTTGCGGGACTTATACACGATCAGTCCTCTACGGGCGCGACCGTGTTTATAGAGCCTATAGGCGTTGTTCAGCTCAACAACAAGATAAAGGAGCTTCATTCGGAGGAAAAGGCGGAGATAGAGAGGATACTTGCGCTTCTTTCGCTCAATGTGTCGGAGCATGCGGATACCCTGCTTTCAAATCAGAGCTTTCTGGCTCATCTTGACTTTGTGTTTGCAAAGGGCAGTCTTTCGGTATCCATGCAGGGCACGGAGCCTGTGTTCAACACGGACGGTGCCGTGAATATCAAGAAGGCAAGACATCCACTTCTTAACAGCAAGACCGTAGTGCCTACGGATATATATATAGGCAAAAAATTCAACACACTTCTTATAACAGGCCCAAATACAGGCGGCAAGACTGTCAGTCTTAAGACGCTCGGTCTTTTTACGCTGATGGGACAGTCGGGGCTTCATATCCCTGCCTTTGACAACTCACAGCTGGCGGTCTTTGACAATGTATTTGCCGACATAGGGGATGAACAGAGCATTGAGCAGAGCCTCAGTACATTTTCATCCCATATGACGAATATAGTCAGAATACTCAATGAGGTCACACCCTCCTCATTGGTGCTGCTGGATGAGCTTGGCGCGGGCACAGATCCCACCGAGGGAGCGGCGCTTGCCACGGCTATTATAAAGCGGCTGCACGCAATGGGTGTAAGAACGGCAGTCACAACGCATTACAGCGAGCTTAAGGTTTTTGCGCTCTCGACCGACGGCATTGAAAACGCCGCATGCGAGTTCGATGTAGAGACCCTAAGACCTACCTACAGACTGCTTATTGGCATACCCGGCAAAAGCAATGCCTTTGCCATTTCAAAAAGGCTCGGACTTCCCGACTATGTTATAGACGAGGCGAAGGAGGTGTTGAGCCACGAGGACCTGCGCTTCGAGGATGTGATAACCGACCTCGAAATAAGCCGCAAGTCACTTCTTATAGAGCAGGAAAGGGCAGAGGAATACAGAAAGGAGGCTCAACGGCTCAAAAATGAAGCACAACAGCAAAGGAGCAGGCTTGAGCTTCAGCGTGAAAAGATACTGAGAGCCGCCAACGAAAAGGCAAGGGACATAGTTTCAAATGCCAAGGATGAGGCGGACTCCATACTCAAGCAGATGAGAAAGCTCTATCAGGAGGGCGTAAATAACCATGAGCTTGAGTCGCTTCGCTCATCGCTTAAGGATAAACTTGAAAAAGCTGACAAAAGCCTTGCTGTTAAGGCGGACCATAAGGTCCCGGACAAGCTGGTCAAGGGGGATAAGGTACACATCCATTCCCTCAACCGCACAGGTATAGTGTCTGCGCCGCCCAATAAAAACGGAGATGTCACCGTGAAGGCGGGCATAATGACAATAAGCGTAAATATCAAAGACCTGTCACTCGATACGAGCGAGGAGCAGGTAGCGGAACACAAAAAATATGCTTCGGGCATTGCAAGGGCAAAGAAGAGTTCAATATCCTCCGAGGTGGATCTGAGAGGAATGCTGACATTGGAGGCTATAGACAAGCTGGATAAATACATTGACGATGCTTATCTTGCGGGCGTAAGTCCCGTCACCATTATACATGGCAAGGGCACGGGCGCCTTAAGACAGGCGGTGCATGATTATCTCAGGCGCAATCCCGGAGTAAAGAGCTATCGCCTCGGTCAGTTCGGCGAGGGCGATGCAGGCGTAACTATTGCAGAATTAAAGTAAGAGGAGAAAACAAATGGATAGCAACAATACTAAATTAAGAGTTCTTGTAGTTGATGATGATGTGCATATTGCAGAGCTCATATCTCTGTATATGGAAAAGGAGGGCTACGAAACCTACGAGGTGCATAACGGCGATGAGGTAATGGATGCTTACAAGAAATTTGATCCGCATCTGGTGCTTCTGGACATTATGCTTCCGGGTATCGACGGCTATCAGGTATGCAGAAAAATAAGACAGGTGAGCAATGTTCCCATTATTATGCTCACGGCAAAGGGAGAGACCTTTGACAAGGTGTTAGGCCTTGAAATGGGCGCCGACGACTATATTGTAAAGCCCTTTGATTCAAAGGAGCTTGTGGCAAGAGTAAAGGCAGTTCTGAGGCGCTACGACACCAAGAAGGAAAACGAAGTCAAGAAGATAGTGTACCCCAATCTCATCATCAACCAGGGTACCTATCTCGTTACATATCATGGCAAGGATCTTTCACTCCCGCCCAAGGAGTTTGAGCTTTTAAGCTTCCTTGCCCAGCATCCCAATCAGGTATTCACAAGAGAAAAGCTTCTCGACAAGATATGGGGCTATGAATTTGTGGGCGATACCAGAACGGTAGATGTACATATCAAGAGAATAAGAGAAAAACTCAATCTCGATGATCCGTGGAGCATTATGACCGTTTGGAGCGTTGGCTACAAATTTAATGTTAAAAATTAAAAAAAACACTTGCAATGACAAAAGAACTGTGATATAGTAGAAAAAGATGTCAGAGTTTTTACTAGGAGGTGTTATGATGAGTCCCGTATTTATAATTTTATGTGTTTTAATTGCCATCACCAGCTTTGCTCTTATAGCTCTCATTCTTTTGCAGAAGAAGCAGGCTGCAGGCTTTACATCAATGGGCGGAGGTATGATGTCCTCCGGTCAGACCTATTGGGATAAGAATAAGAAAAATTCCATAGAAGGCAAGCTTGAGTTCTACACCAAGATAGTTGCCGCAATATATGCAATACTTATTCTTGTAAGCAACTTTGTGGCATAATAATACTTAAAATGAGAGAGTTTTAAAACTCTCTCTTTTTTTGGCAAAATAAAATGCTCGTCGGTGTCGGAAACTATTAAAAAAAGGAAGGATAAAAGCTATGAACGAGGACAGCTCCAATATATATGACGACAGAAAGAAAAGGGTCTTTGGATTTATATGCGATGAGGACTATAAGCCTATGCGCCTTAAGGACATAGCCGCTTTTATGCAGGTGCCTCAGGACGAGGTGTATATCCTCTCGGATATAGTGTCCGAGCTTGAAAAAGAGGGCAAAATTGTGCTCACCAAAAAGGGTAAGATAGTTTCAGCCGAAAGCCTTGACCAATATGCGGGCGAGTTCAGAGGCACGGGCAGAGGCTTCGGCTTTGTGAGCGCCGAGGGCATGACGGAGGATGTTTTTATACCCGCTAACGCCACAAACGGCGCTATGCACAGGGATAAGGTCATTTTCAGGATAGTGAACAGAAACGGCAGACACGCCGAGGGCGAAATAATAAAGGTGCTTTCTCACGGCGTAAGGCACATTGTCGGCACATATCAGAGCGTAAAGAGCTTTGGCTTTGTGGTGCCCGATGACAAAAAGTTCTGCGACGACATATATATACCTTCGGGCTGCTCCATGGGCGCCGTGGACGGGCATAAGGTGCTTGTGAGCATAACTAAGCCGCCCGAAAGGAAAAACAACCCCGAAGGCAAGGTTACGGAGATACTGGGGCATATAAACGACCCCGGAGTGGATATACTCTCCATAATAATGCAGTATGACCTGCCCTTGGAATTTTCCGACAAGGTGATGCAGTACACACAGCTTATACCCGAGAGCATATCCGCTGAGGATATGGCTGACAGGGAGGACTTCAGGAAAACGCTCATGGTCACAATAGACGGAGAGGATGCCAAGGATCTGGACGATGCCGTTTCCGTGGAAAGGCTTGAAAACGGCAATTACAGGCTGGGAGTGTATATAGCCGATGTATCGCACTATGTAAAGGAGCGTTCCCCTCTTGACAAGGAGGCGCACAAAAGGGGCACAAGCGTTTATCTTGTGGACAGAGTTATACCCATGCTCCCGCATAGGCTCTCAAACGGCATCTGCTCGCTAAATGCAGGCGAGGACAGGCTTTGCCTCTGCTGTATAATGGATATAGACGCTAAGGGTGATGTGATAGAGCATGATATAAAAAAGGCTGTCATAAATGTGGACAGGCGAATGAGCTATACCGTCGTGAACGACCTTCTCACAAATGAAAGCTCGGAATATAAGGAAGAATACGCCGAGCTTTTGCCCGTGTTCAAGGATATGGAGGCATTGAGGAACATACTGCTCAACAAGAGAAAAAAGCGCGGAGCCATAGACTTTGAGAGTGAAGAAGCCAAAATAATACTGGATGGCGAGGGCAAGCCCGTTGACATTGTCAAAAGAGAGAGCAATGTTGCAACAAGCATAATAGAGGAATTTATGATAGCCGCCAACGAGACCGTTGCGGAGCATTTTTACTGGCTTGAAATGCCCTTTGTATACAGAACGCACGACACGCCCGACGAGGAAAAGTATGAAAAGCTGAGACTGCTCGTTTCGCCCCTCGGCTATGTACTTAAGGGCAATTCAAAGCACCCCAAGAGCTATCAGCAGCTTCTGGAGCAGGCTAAGGGCACTCCGGAGGAAATGCTTATACACAGGCTTGCGCTCAGGAGCATGAAGCAGGCTAGGTATACGGCGGAGAGCGGAAAACATTTCGGACTTGCTTCGGAATACTATTGTCACTTTACATCGCCCATAAGGCGTTATCCCGATTTGCAGATACACAGGATAATAAGCGAATATCTGGAGGGAACGCTTGACGAAAGCCGTATAGAGCACTACAAAAAGATACTTCCCGATACGGCGGCACTCTGCTCCGCAAATGAAAGACGAGCAGAGGAGGCGGAGAGGGACACCGATAAATACAAAATTGCCGAATTTATGCAGCATAAGGTCGGAGAGGAGTTTGACGGCTTTGTGTCGGGCATAACGGCATGGGGCATATATGTGGAGCTTCCCAACACCGTGGAAGGCATGATATCTCTCAAGGATATGGAGGACACATTCACGCTTGACGAGGAAAAAATGTGCTGTACCTTCGAGCATACGGGCAGGAGCTATACAATAGGCGACAGTGTTAAGGTAAAGCTCGTAAATGTCAGCCTCGAAAGCAGGACAATAGACTTCGAGTTCACGGAGTAAGTACTTATGTAAATTTTCAACCATGATAAAATTTTTTGTTGCAAATAATTGAAAAGGGTGCTAAAATCTTTTGTATAAAGCCATATAAAAAAGGCAGGGGGATATTTTTATGCTGGCAAAGATAAATTCGGGAGCATTATCGGGAATAGACGGCTACGGCGTATCTGTAGAGGTGGACATTTGTCAGGGTCTGCCTTCTTTTGATATTGTGGGACTTCCCGACAACGCCGTAAAGGAAGCCAAGGAAAGAGTGCGCACTGCCCTCAGAAATTCGGGCTTTGAATTTCCCGTGAAGAAGATAACGGTCAATCTTGCCCCTGCCAACACCAAAAAGGAAGGTCCCGCCTTTGATCTGCCCATTGCCGCAGGCATACTTGCGTGCATAGGCGCCATAAAGGAGGAGAGCCTTTCGGACAGCATAGTTCTGGGCGAGCTTTCTCTTGACGGCGGTATACGCCCCGTTGACGGAGTGCTCCCCATGATATATTCCGCTCTTGAAAGAGGCATAAAAAGGTGCTTTGTTCCCTATGAAAACGGCAACGAGGCGGCTCTTGTGAAGGGTATGGAAGTCATAGCTCTTCGTTCTGTGGACGAATTTGCGGAGATATTGAACGGCGAAAGAGAGGCTAAGCCCGTTATGCTGGATGTGGACGCGCTCTTTGCCGATTCTCACAACTGCGACTATGACTTTGCGGATGTCAAGGGACAGGAAAATGTCAAAAGGGCGCTTGAAATAGCTGCTGCGGGTATGCATAATGTGCTTATGTCGGGGCCTCCCGGCTCGGGCAAAACAATGATGGCAAAAAGACTGCCCTCCATACTGCCCGATCTTACATTTGAGGAAAGCATAGAGATAACAAAGATATATTCCGTTTCAGGGCTTATAAGGAACAAAAGCGCCCTTATAACAAGGCGTCCCTTCCGCGCGCCTCATCACACCATATCCGGCGCGGCTATGGTGGGTGGCGGCAGAGTGCCCAAGCCCGGAGAGGTGAGCCTTGCGCACAACGCCGTGCTTTTTCTGGATGAGCTTCCGGAGTTCCACAGGGATGTTCTGGAGGAGCTCAGACAGCCTTTGGAGGACGGAGTTGTAAACATAGTGAGGGTAAACGGCAATGTGTCCTACCCTGCGGATTTTATGCTTGTGGCAAGCATGAATCCCTGTCCCTGCGGTTATTACGGCTATTCGGACAAGTGCACCTGCACGCCCAACAAAATAAGCCGTTATATGAATAAAATAAGCGGTCCTCTTCTGGACAGGATAGATATTCAGGTGGAGGCGGGTCCCGTAGACTATAAGTCGCTTTCAAAGGACAGAAGGGGCGAAAGCTCCGCGGAGATAAAAAAGAGAGTTGCAAGGGCTCACGAAATTCAAAGACAAAGGTATAAAAACGAAAATATACTTTTCAATTCTCAGCTTACGCCCGCCGCCATAGAAAAATACTGTCCCCTGGGAGACATAGAAAAGACGGTTTTAAAAAATGCCTTCGATACGCTCAATTTAAGCGCAAGAGCATATCATAAGCTTCTCAAGCTGGCAAGGACGATAGCGGATCTGGACGGCAGTAAGGATATACTTGTCAACCACATTGCGGAGGCAATACAGCTTAGAAATCTGGACAGAACGTTCCTGCACTAGACCTATATATGTTTTGAATTTATACGGGGTGTATTATGGCAGACTACAGCGAGAAAAACTATATAATGTGGCTTAGCTCCGTAATGGGCATTCCCGTGGATGTAAGGCGCTCTCTGATAGAGCATTTCGGCAGCGCGGAGGAAGTGTGGAGGGCAAAAGCCAAGGATATAGTAAATTCAAAAATTTTGAGTGAAAACAGAGCCGATATGCTTATTTACAGCAGAGGCGCATACAATATGGACGGGGAGCTTGATAAGCTCTGTCGGCTGGGCGCTGATTTCATAGTCCCGGGCGACAGCGTTTATCCCGTTCAGCTCACGGCTATGCACGAGGCGCCCCTCGGACTTTATATGCTCGGAAATATGCCGACCGACACCATGCCCATGGTGAGCATAGTCGGTTCAAGGCGTGTCAGTGACTACGGCGCTATGGTGTGCAGCAAGATAGCGGGCGAGCTTGCGCACTACGGCATCACGGTGGTCAGCGGTATGGCTATGGGCATAGACGCTATTGCGCACAAGGGTGCCATAGACGCCGGAGGTAAGACAATAGCCGTTCTGGGCACGGGCATAGATGTGTGCTATCCGCCCGTGAACAGAAATCTTTACAACGAGATAAAAGCTATGGGATGCTTGCTAAGCGAATTTCCGTTCGGCACGGCTCCCAATAAATTTAATTTTCCATATAGGAACAGGATAATAGCGGGGCTTTCGAGAGTTACGGTCGTTGTGGAGGCGGCGGAAAAGAGCGGTTCTCTCATAACTGCCGAAAGCGCCATAGAAAACAGCAGGACTGTTATGGCTGTGCCGGGAAATATAACAAGCGCGCTGAGCAGAGGCTGCAACGAGCTGATCAGAAACGGCTGCGCGCCCGTGACCTGCACGGAGGATATTTTGGAGGCTTTGGACATAAAGCTCAATAAAAAAGAATTAAAAAATTCGGAAAAAATTTTAATTCCTCTTGCAGAAGACGAAAAAATGTTATATGATTGTATAGGCTACGAGCCGATAACGATTGATGAGCTAATATCAAGATCGGATATGGATGCAAAGGAGGCAATGTGTCTTTTGACAATGCTGGAGCTTAAGGGCTGCATACGCAGACTTTCGGGTCAGAAGATAGTAAGAAGCCTTTGATATATGAATTTCGGAGAGTTATAAAGGGGCATTTCGGGAGGATATAATGAGTACAAAAAAGACAGAAACGGCAAAAAAGGAAAGCAAGTCTTCAAAGAAGAAGTACCTTGTTATTGTGGAGTCGCCTGCAAAGGCAAAGACGCTCAAAAAGTTTCTCGGTTCAAATTATAAGATAGAGGCGTCCGTGGGACATATACGCGACCTTCCCAAGAGCGAGCTGGGAATAGACATAGACAATGACTTTGAGCCTAAATATATAACAATAAGAGGCAAGGGCGAGCTTCTTGCAAAGCTCAGAAAAGAGGTAAAGACGGCGGATAAGGTCTATCTTGCCACAGACCCCGACCGTGAGGGAGAGGCAATAAGCTGGCATCTTCTCTTTGCTTTAAAGCTTGACCCTGCCAAGACATACAGAATAACCTTCAACGAGATAACAAAGAACGCCGTCAAGAAGTCCATAAAGGAAGCAAGGGAAATAGATATGGACCTTGTGGACGCGCAGCAGGCAAGGCGCGCTCTTGACAGGATAGTGGGCTACAAGATAAGCCCCCTTCTCTGGAAAAAGGTAAAAAAGGGCTTAAGCGCGGGCAGAGTGCAGTCCGTCGCCTTAAGGCTCATATGCGACAGAGATGAAGAGATAGAAAACTTTATTCCCAAGGAATATTGGACAATAGACGCCGACCTTAAAACAGAAGCCGGCAAGAGCTTTACCGCCAGATTTTACGGCGATGCAAAGGGCAAGCTTGAGCTTCCCGACAAGGGCGAAACGGATAAGGTGGTAAAGTGCGCGGAGAAAAACGGCTTTACAGTAAAGTCCGTCAAAAAAGGCACAAGGACAAAAAATCCGCCCGCGCCTTTCACAACAAGTACAATGCAGCAGGAGGCTTCAAAGCTTTTTAACTTCGGTTCGCTGAAGACAATGAGCACCGCTCAGCAGCTCTACGAGGGAATCGATATAAAGGGCGAGGGCACAGTCGGTCTTGTTTCTTACATCAGGACGGACTCCGTAAGAATAGCGGACGAGGCATACGAGGAGGCTGTAAAATATATATCCGATGCCTTCGGCGGCGATTATATTAAGGAAAGAAGACAGCATAAGACGGACGCAAGGGCGCAGGACGCTCACGAGGCTATAAGACCCACATCGGTCTACAGAACGCCCGACAGCATAAAGGACAGTCTCACAAGAGATCAATACAGGCTCTATAAGCTCATCTGGGAGAGATTTACCGCAAGCCAGATGCCTGCGGCGCTCTACACCACGGTGAGCGCGGACATAAGCTCGGATAAATATGTATTCAGGGCTACCGGCTCGTCGCTTAAGTTCGACGGCTATTTGAGAGTGTACAAAAAGAACGAGGAAAAGCAGGAGGAGGGCGCTATGCCCGAGCTGACGGAGGGCGAGAAGCTTTCCGTAAGGGAGATAAAGCCTGATCGTCACTTTACACAGCCTCCCGCAAGATATTCCGAGTCCCTTCTTATAAAGACGCTTGAGGATATAGGCGTGGGAAGACCCTCCACCTATGCTCCCACAATATCGGTCATACAGCAGAGAGACTATGTCACAAAGGAAAACAAGGTCTTTTATGCAACCGAGCTTGGAGAGATAGTAAACGAGATAATAAAAAATAACTTCGGAGATATCGTCAACACGGAGTTTACGGCGGATATGGAAACGGCTCTGGATATGGTGGAAGAGGGCAAAATGGAGTGGAAGGAAATCCTAAGGAATTTCTATCCCGTTTTCAAAAGGCTCCTCGACGAGGCTGAAAGCAAGGTCGAAAATGTAGAGATACCCGATGTGGTAACTGATGTTATCTGTGAGGAATGCGGCAGAAATATGGTCATAAAATACGGTCGCTACGGCAAATTCCTCGCCTGTCCCGGTTTCCCCGAATGCAGGAACACAAAGCCTCTTTTTGAGGAGGCGGGAGTCAATTGTCCTCTCTGCGGAGGCAAGGTAATAGTCAAAAAGACCAAGAAGGGCAGACGCTATTACGGCTGCGAAAACAATCCCGAATGCTCTCTTATGCTCTGGAACAAGCCTACGGGCGAAAAATGTCCCGAATGCGGCTCTCCCCTTGTGGAAAAAGGCACAAGGGCTGTAAGAGTGACCTGCAGCAACGGAGAGTGCGGCTATACAAAGGAAAAGAAAGAGGCAAAATAAGAGGCTGAAGCAATGAAGGAATATACGGACAGAGTAAGGGTACTCTCGGAGGCTATGGCGGAAAGCTCCTCATCAACATTGTTTTCAATAGTCGAAAGAGAGCTGAACACAAGGCTGACCGCCATAATTGGCGGCAAAAAGGTATACGGCGGCGAGATATACGGCTCCAGGATAAAAATAGACGGTATCGTGCTCTGTTCGGAATATAATGTCCTGAGAGCCAATTACAATTATCTTGTGCTTGCTCTTGGTATAATAAATGAAAAAATAAAGCTCGAAAAAATGACATCGCTTTACAAGGGCGTTGTGGATTCCGCCCTGAACGGGCTGACATATAACGAGCTGGAAGGGGTGTACGGCGCGCTTTCAATGCTGGAGAGCGGTTCGGGCGTTGTGGTCACGAGCGGCGTTTCAAAAAGCATGGGCATAGCGCGCTCGGCTGTCATAAACGGACTAAGAAAGCTGGAATGCGCGGGAATACTGGAAATGCGCTCAAGAGGCGCGCAGGGAACAGCCATAAGGATATTATACCGCGACATAGTGCCGGCATTACAAATGAAAAGAGGAGATATAAATGAATGATATAAAGCTTTATCGCAGACGGTATATACCCGATGAGCTTGTGTATCTCAAGGATGATGAAATAATATCGGCGGACGAACACAGGGTCATAACGCGTTGGAGGGTCTTAAGACCCAGAAAGGACTTCAGCCACGGCGCTTCTTGTTATTTCATTGACGAGGGCATAAAGGTGAGCAAGTTCTTAAACGACAGGGATGAGCTTGTGTATTGGTACTGCGATGTCATAGACACCGAGATATCGCCCGACAAAAGTACATATACCTTCAACGACCTTCTCATAGACGTTATAGTGTATGAAGACGGCTTTGTAAAGGTAATGGATCTTGACGAAATAGGGCAGGCGCTCGAAAAAAAGCTCATAGACGACAGCCTTATAATAAAGGCTGCAAAGAGAGCGGCTCATCTGCTCGATGTCATATACAAGGGAAAATTTGAGGAATACATAAAATATATCAGAGAGGTTTGATATGGCGCTTAACAACGACGCCAACGGCGGACACAGGCAAAGAGTAAGGGAAAGATATATACAGGCGGGGAATTTTGACAATTTTCAGGACTATGAGGTGCTGGAAATGATGCTCTTTTATGTCTATCCCAGACGGGACACAAAGCCTATAGCAAAAAAGCTCATAATGATGTACGGCTCCTTGTCGGGAGTTCTCAATACCGAGCCCGAAAGGCTCATGAAGGAGGCGGGACTCACCGAAAATGTCGCCGTTTATCTTTCCATGTTCCCGCCCGTGATGCGCAAGCACGTGGACAGCTTCTACAAGAGGGGAACGGTCATAGACCATTTTTTGCCCGCCTACAATGCGCTTTCACAGCTTTTGCTGGCTCAGAAGTTTGAAAGCCTTTACCTTATGTCGCTGGATATAAACAAAAAGCTCATATCCATAGACAGGATGGGCGACGGAAACAGCAGCTGCGTAAATATCAACTGCGACGAAATTTATAAAAAGGCTATATTGAATAATGCCTCTTATGTAATAATAGCGCATAATCACCCCGGCGGAACGAGCGAGCCGTCAAGGAGCGATATGAATATGACGGAGGCGCTCAACGAGGGCTTCAACGCTCTTGGCATAAGGCTTATGGACCATATCATAATATGCGGGCGAAGCTATTTCAGCTTTGCAAAGGAAAGATACTGCGGACTGACATATAAAAAATAAACACATAAGAAAAATTTTTTCGGGAGGTATGAGTATGCCAAAAAAGCTTTACAGAAACACAAACAACAAAATGATAGGCGGAGTTTGTTCGGGACTTGCCGATTATTTTTCGTTAGATCCCACGGTAGTGCGCCTTTTGTGGATCATACTTGCCGTATGCTCTATAAGCGGTCTTTTCTGGGTCTATATAATATGCTGGGTGATAATCCCCGCAGATGACAATATAATAGACAATTAATTAACTTATCATAAACAAGGAGGAAGCATAAAATGGAAAAAACGATGGAGAAAATCGTGGCGCTTGCCAAGGCGAGAGGCTTTGTTTACCCCGGCTCGGAGATATACGGCGGTCTTGCCAATTCATGGGACTACGGTCCTTTGGGCGTAGAGCTTAAAAATAATGTCAAAAGGGCATGGTGGAAGAAGTTTATACAGGAAAGCCCCTATAATGTGGGCGTAGACTGCGCCATACTCATGAATCCGGAGGTATGGGTAGCTTCGGGTCATGTGGGCGGCTTCAACGATCCTCTCATGGACTGCAAGGAGTGCAAGGAGCGCTTCAGAGCCGACAACATAATAGAGGATTACAACAAGGCAAACGGCATAGAGGGCGGAGCAGACGGCTGGACAAACGAGCAGATGACGGAATATATCGAAAAGAACAATATCCCCTGTCCAAGCTGCGGAGCGCATAATTTCACCGACATAAGACAGTTCAACCTTATGTTCAAGACACACGCGGGCGTTACAGAGGATGCAAAGAATGTGGTATATATGCGTCCCGAGACCGCTCAGGGCATATTCGTAAACTTCAAGAACGTACAGAGGACCTCCAGAAAGAAGATACCCTTCGGTATAGGTCAGATAGGCAAGTCCTTCAGAAACGAGATAACTCCCGGCAACTTTATTTTCAGGACAAGAGAGTTCGAGCAGATGGAGCTTGAATTTTTCTGCAAGCCCGGCACGGAGCTGGAGTGGTTCGGTTACTGGAAGGAATTTTGCACAAAGTGGCTCTTGAGCCTCAATATAGCAGAGAAGAACATAGTTTTGAGAGATCACGACCCCGCGGAGCTTGCGCACTACAGCAACGCCACCACGGATATAGAGTATATGTTCCCATTCGGCAAGGGCGAGCTCTGGGGAATAGCCTCCAGAACGGACTTCGACCTCAAGGCTCATCAGGAGCATTCGGGCGAGGCTATGGATTACTTCGATCCCGCCACGAACGAAAAATATGTGCCTTATTGTATAGAGCCCTCGCTCGGCGCAGACAGAGTAACGCTTGCCTTCCTCTGCGAGGCATACGACGAGGAGGAGCTCGAGGGCGGAGATGTGAGAACGGTGCTCCGTTTCCATCCTGCGCTTGCGCCCTTTAAGGCAGCCATATTGCCCCTTTCAAAGAAGCTTTCCGAAAAGGCGGGCGAGGTATACGCCATGCTTTCAAAGGACTTTGCCTGTGACTTCGACGACTCTCAGTCCATAGGCAAGAGATACAGACGACAGGACGAGATAGGCACGCCGTTTTGTATCACATATGACTTTGACACCGAAACGGACGGCTGCGTTACCGTGAGAGACAGGGACAGCATGGAACAGGAGAGAGTTCCCGTATCTAAGCTTAGGGACTATTTGATGAGCAAAATAGAGTTCTGATAAAATTTTGTACAATTTTCACAGAGGACAGGGCAAAATATGCTCCTGTCCTCTTTTAAATAGGTTTTACAATTGTTAAAATTTTGTTTATTTGTCTTTAAGTGCAAAAAAAAGCTTGCAAAATATGCTGATTGTGCTATAATAGATAAATGATAATGGAAACTCTAGTCAAAAATCGGAGGAAACAGGAAATGGAAAAGAAATTTGTTTACTTATTCTCAGAGGGTAACGGAAAAATGAGAGAGCTTCTCGGCGGAAAGGGCGCTAACCTTGCCGAGATGACCAATCTTGGTATGCCCGTTCCGCAGGGCTTTACCATCACAACTGAGGCTTGTACTCAGTATTATGAGGACAACGAAACCATTAACGAGGAGATCCAGGCTCAGATAATGGAGTACATCGGCAAGATGGAGGAGATCACGGGCAAGAAGTTCGGCGATCTTGAAAATCCTCTCCTTGTGTCTGTTCGTTCGGGCGCAAGAGCGTCTATGCCCGGTATGATGGATACTATCCTCAACCTCGGTCTTAATGACGAGGTAGTTGTTTCATTTGCAAAGAAGACGGGCAATCCCAGATTTGCTTATGACTCCTACAGAAGATTTATACAGATGTATTCGGACGTAGTTATGGAGGTCGGCAAGAAGTATTTTGAACAGCTCATCGACGACATGAAGGAAAATAAGGGCGTTAAGCTCGATACAGAGCTTGATGCAGACGACCTTAAGGAGCTTGCGGAGCAGTTCAAGGCGGAATACAAGGCTAAGATAGGCACAGACTTCCCGTCCGATCCCAAGGAGCAGCTCATGGGCGCCATAAAGGCTGTATTCCGTTCATGGAATAACCCCAGAGCTATTTACTACAGAAGAATGAACGATATCCCCGGTTCATGGGGCACTGCCGTAAACGTACAGTCTATGGTATTCGGCAACATGGGCGATACCTCCGGCACGGGCGTTGCATTCACAAGAAATCCCGCTACGGGCGAGAAGAAGCTCTACGGCGAGTTCCTTATGAACGCTCAGGGCGAGGATGTTGTTGCGGGCGTAAGAACACCCCAGACAATAGACCAGCTCAGAGATGTAATGCCGGAGGTATACACTCAGTTTGTGGACATCTGTTCAAGACTTGAAAATCACTACAGAGATATGCAGGATATGGAGTTCACCATCGAGAACAAGAAGCTCTATATGCTCCAGACCAGAAACGGCAAGAGAACGGCAGGCGCTGCTTTAAAGATCGCCTGTGACCTTGTTGACGAGGGTATGATAACTCCTCAGGAGGCTGTCTGCATGATAGATCCCAAGCAGCTTGACGCTCTCCTTCATCCTCAGTTCGATGCAGAGGCTTTGAAGGCTGCAAAGCCCATAGCTTCAGCTCTTGCGGCATCTCCGGGCGCTGCCTGCGGTAGGATAGTGTTCACTGCAGATGACGCAGTTGCATGGGCTAAGACAGGCGAGAAGGTCGTTCTTGTAAGACTTGAGACCTCACCCGAGGATATAGAGGGTATGAACTACGCTCAGGGTATACTTACGGTAAGAGGCGGTATGACTTCTCATGCAGCCGTTGTTGCAAGAGGTATGGGTACCTGCTGTGTATCGGGCTGCGGCGTTATAAAGATGGACGAAGAGAACAAGAAGTTCGAGCTTGCGGGCAAGACCTACACGGAGGGCGACTGGATTTCTCTTGACGGCTCAACGGGCAACATTTACGGCGAGGCTATAAAGACCGTTCCCGCATCAATAGGCGGCGAGTTCGGCAGAATTATGGCTTGGGCAGATGAGTTCAGAGCACTCCAGGTAAGAACAAATGCAGATACTCCCAGAGATGCCGCTCAGGCTGTAGAGTTCGGCGCAGAGGGCATCGGTCTTTGCAGAACAGAGCATATGTTCTTTGATCCCGACAGAATTTCGGCTATAAGAGAAATGATATGTTCAGACACAGTAGAGGAAAGAGAGATAGCTCTTTCAAAGCTTGAACCCATGCAGCAGGGCGATTTTGAGAAGCTCTACGAAACAATGGAGGGCAAGCACGTTAACATCAGATTCCTCGATCCTCCCTTACATGAGTTCGTTCCCACAGAGGAGGAGGACATCAAGCTCCTTGCCAAGACAAAGGGCAAGACTGTACAGGATATAAAGAATATCATAGCTTCTCTCCATGAGTTCAATCCCATGATGGGACACAGAGGCTGCCGTCTTGCGGTAACCTATCCCGAGATAGCTAAGATGCAGACTACAGCCGTTATAAAGGCTGCCATAAATGTATCTAAGAAGCATCCCGAGTGGAACATTGTTCCCGAAATAATGATTCCTCTCGTAGGCGAGGTAAAAGAGCTTGCATATGTAAAGGGCGTTGTTACACAGACTGCCGACGCTATAATCAAGGAGTCTGGCGTTGACCTTAAGTATAAGGTAGGTACAATGATAGAGATACCCAGAGCCGCTCTCACAGCCGATGAAATAGCTAAGGAGGCAGAGTTCTTCTCATTCGGTACAAACGACCTTACACAGATGACATTCGGCTTCTCAAGAGATGACGCGGGCAAGTTCCTCGATTCTTACTATGAGAAGAAGATATATGAGTCGGATCCCTTCGCAAGACTTGACCAGAACGGCGTAGGCAAGCTTGTTAAGATGGCTGCCGAGCTTGGCAAGGCTACAAGACCCGACATCATGCTCGGTATCTGCGGAGAGCACGGCGGCGATCCTTCATCGGTTGAGTTCTGCCATAGGGTAGGTCTCACATATGTAAGCTGCTCACCCTATAGAGTGCCCATCGCAAGACTTGCTGCAGCACAGGCTCAGATCAAGTTCCCGAGATAATTCAATAAATGCATTTTTAAAGAGCTGTCTTTTTGGACAGCTCTTTTGTGTTGTAACATATATATTTTTTAGCCGGTGCGAGCTGCTAGTCTGCCCCGCAGGGGCAGGGAGCAAATAGCTCGCACTGTAATGATTCTTTTGTGCGGTATTAATTCCACTAACCTATGGGGCACAAAAGCCGTTAGGGGTGTGGGGCGACTCGGAACGCCCCACATTTTTTGCTTCTTTTTTAGAAAAAAAGAAGATAAATAATATGTAATTTATAAGAAAAAATGAATTATTTAATAGTCTGACGATTGTTCGTAAGGAAAAATTTAATATTGTAATTAATAATAATTATCCGTTGACGACTATTCCAAAATATGTTATAATTTTTTTACAGAAAAATTTTTACTCAAAGGAGGACAAAACTATGAATTTAAAAGGCAGTAAGACAGAGGCTAATTTAATGGCTGCTTTCGCAGGCGAGTCTCAGGCAAGAAACAAGTATACATACTATGCAAGCAAGGCAAAGAAGGACGGCTACAACCAGATAGCCGCTATATTTGAGGAGACTGCAAACAACGAAAAGGAGCACGCTAAGATATGGTTCAAGCTTCTCCATGACGGCGGTATCCCTTCAACGGTTGAAAACTTAAAGGACGCCGCAGAGGGCGAGAACTACGAGTGGACTGATATGTACAAGACCTTCGCCGAGGAGGCAAAGGCAGAGGGCTTCACGGAGATAGCGGCGCTTTTTGAGGCTGTTGCGGCTATTGAGAAGGAGCATGAGGAAAGATATAGGAAGCTTTTGAAGAACATTGAGGACGGAATCGTATTCTCAAGAGACGGCGATATGATTTGGCAGTGCGCTAACTGCGGACATATAGTTGTGGGCAAGAAGGCGCCCGAGGTATGCCCTGTATGCGCTCATCCTCAGAGCTATTTCCAGATCAAGGCTGAAAATTATTGATAATAGACCATTAATTATAAAAAATTATAATATTTCAGCAAGACTTGCGAGCAAGTCTTGCACCCTACCACCATTTCGGCACAAAGCAAGCTTTGTTTGAAATGGTCCCCCTCCCCTGAAAGGGGAGGCAAGAACTTTGGGTTTGCCGCTGCCTCTCGGCGCCCCTTCCGGGGGAGCTGGCACCCTTAGGGTGCCTGAGGGGGCTTTATATTATACATTTAAAAACACGCCAAGGGATGCGTTTTCACATCCCTTGGTTTGTAGAAAAAGTCTAGCAAAGACTAGGCTTTTTCTTAAATTTATGGTATAAAAGTACGATGACCGAAGGCAATGTAGGATTAATGCTTTTAAGCATTATGCATTATCTTATGTGGAGGTATTAGTGTGTTTCAGAAAATACAAAAGTTATTAGTATGCATATGTGTGATACTAATGATAGTTTTAGATGTATTTATAGATTCAATACTGCACAAACATGGTTATATGGCAGTCAGTCAAGATTCAGATCACGCCGTAATACTCCCACTATATATCATACTTATAATTATATTGGCAAATACTGCAGTAATAGATGTTTTATTTAAAAAAAATATCCTGAAATTTGCAAAAAAATACTGAACACAGAAATTATAATAGGGCTCATAATATACCTGTTGTATCTGATTATCATGTTATATATATGTATAAAATCAGATGTCTTTTTTGAGTTATTGCATAGTTATGTAAATGATCCTTTTACATTTGTTGGAAATGTGCTTTCAATTATAGATTAGTTACTCGGTTTTGTGAGCCGATCAATGATTATGGCGAGCATTGCTCGCCTGCAAAAATTATAAACAATGATAAACACGCAAAAAGAGCTGCAAAATTGCAGCTCTTTTATAATGCGATATTTTACTTATTCACTCTTCCGAGATATTCGCCTGTGGCGGTATCTACCTTTATTATCTCGCCTGCATTGATGAAAAGAGGCACCATAACGGTTGCGCCCGTTTCAACAACGGCGGGCTTTGTTGCGCCTGTAGCCGTATCGCCCTTGAAGCCCGGCTCTGTGTCGGTTATTTCAAGCTCTACTGCTATAGGAGGCTCTATACCGAATACCTTGCCCTGATAGCTGAGCACCTTTACAGCCTCGTTTTCCTTAACGAACTTAAGAGTGTCGCCTATTTCCGATGCGGGGATAGGTATCTGGTCGTAGCTCTCAACATCCATGAAGTAGTAAAGCTCTCCGTCGTTGTAGAGATAAGACATATCCTTTCTGTCTATATGAGCCCTTGGCATCTTCTCGGTGGGTCTGAAGGTCTTTTCAACCACAGCTCCCGATACAAGATTCTTTAACTTAGTTCTTACAAAGGCAGCGCCTTTTCCCGGCTTAACATGCTGGAATTCTATTATCTGATAGATATTGCCTTCGTATTCCATAGTAACACCGTTTCTGAATTCACCGGCAGAAATCATAAAATTGTTCCTCCTTAAATATTTATAAACAAAACTATATATACTATCATACCTTATATTGGCGAAAAAAGCAATATTTTTTTTCAATAAAAAGCCAAATTCGGAAAAAAACAGTTTTTCCGACCTTTATATTTTATCCTTGCCCGCAAGCTTTTCGCCCAGCTTAACTATATCTCCCGCGCCCATAGTTATGAGCATATCTCCCGGAACGCAATTTTCAACGACATATTTTTCGGCATTTTCAAAGCTGCCGCAGTACACGCCGTTTCCTCCGAGCTTTACTATCCTGTCAGCAAGGTCTCTGCTGTGCACAAGCCCCGTATCCTTCTCCCTTGAGGCGTATATATCCACTATAACGGCTGTGTCAGCCTGCGAGAGCACCCTTGCGAAGTCGTCCAGAAGCTCGTATGTTCTGGTGTAGGTGTGCGGCTGAAATACAATGCAGAGCTTTCCTATGTCGCCCGCCCTTGCGCTCTTTATTGTGGCGTCTATCTCCGTGGGATGATGGGCATAGTCGTCTATTATCTTAACGCCGTTGAAGCTGCCCTTGTACTGGAAACGCCTGTCCGTACCGTGATAATTGGCTATTCCTCTAGATATAGCCTCCGTGTCTATGCCGTAGAGATAGGCAAGAGCAAAGGCGGCAAGAGAATTGTAAACATTGTGCTCGCCGGGAATGGAGAGCGTTATGCGCGTTATATCCTCGCCCCTGTGCATGACGGTGTATGAGCCGTGTCCCATGGAGTCATACTCCACATCCTTGGCGTACCAGTCGGCGTTTTCGTCCCTGCCATAGGTCTCGTATGGACACTTTATGCCGTCGATGACCTCGGCAAGCCTCGGTATCTCCTTGTTTATGACCAGCATACCGTCCTCGGGAAGCCTTTTGGCAAAGCTGTTGAAGGAGCGGTAAATATTGTCCAGATTTTTGAAGTAGTCGACATGGTCAAGGTCTACATTCAGTATAATGGCGGAGTGGGGATTGAACTTGAGGAAGCTGTCACAGTATTCGCAGCTTTCAAGCACAAAATAGTCCTCCTTGCCCACCTTGTAGTTGCCGCCTATGCTCGGCAGCATACCGCCTATTGATACGGTAGGTTCCTTGCCTGCGGCAAGCATTATTTCGGTCACCATTGATGAAGTGGTGGTCTTGCCGTGAGTTCCCGCTATGGAAATGGGACGCTTGTATTCAAGCATGAGCATGCCCACAAGCTCGGCTCTGTCTATCACGGTCGCCTGCGACGCTCTTGCGGCTGCAAGCTCGGGGTTGTCCTCCCTTATTGCCGCAGTGTATACCACAAGCTCTATGTCGTCCGTAATATTTTCCGCCTTTTGCCCTATGCTTACCTTTATTCCCATGTCCGCAAGGTTGTCCGTCACCTTTGTTTTTGTTCCGTCCGAGCCGGATATTACCTTCCCCTTGCTCAGAAGTATCTCGGCAAGGCTGGACATACTTATGCCGCCTATGCCTATGAAGTGTACTCTCTTAAAATCCTTAAGCAACATCGGATCTATCCCCTTTTAAAAATATTTTTGTTCATTTTATTCGGCAGAGTCTATAAGCGCCTCCGCAAGCCTTGTCATATCCTCTATGGTATACTGTCTGTTTATGGATTCAAGCGTATAGCCTATGCCGTCCTTGTACCACATGAGCTGCTGCATGGTCAGTATTTCTGTCGTGGAGTTGCCGTATCTTATGACGATATTTCCTTCCTCCTCCGACCTTTTGGTGCTTTCCGATATTTCGGCGTCCTCGCTTGTATAGTATAAGCCTCTGTCGTTGTATACGGTATCTATGTCGCCTATACTTCCCGTTTTGATGTTTACAGTCGGGAGCATGGCGTCATACTCCTCCTCGGACATCGCCTTTGCATATACATATAATCTTTCGCCGCTTGTCACCTTGTTTGCAAGGTAGCTGTACCTTATGCCTCCGTCCATCTCGTCATATCGGCTGAGATTGAACTGCTCCGTTATGCTCTTGGACTGTATAACTCCGTTAAGTCCCAGCGCGCCGAGCTCCTCTGCCGAAGGCAGCTCGCCCGCCTCTATCTCCGAGACCTCCGCCTCCTTGGGTTCTTCTCTTTGATATGTTACACTTCCTTGAGAGTCTTCGCTTATTATGCTGCTGTGGTCTGTTCTGTCCTGCTTAAACGCGGATATTATAAGCGCGCACACGAGTATGACAACAAGCAGGGCTATAAGAACGATAACATTTTTGTTTTTCTTTATTATTTTATCGATATCCTTATTCATTTCATTTGTTCCTTTCATATTGTCTTTTAATAAGTATACCACAAATATCCACGGTTGAAAATACCAAAGTAATACAAATTTTATAATTACATACAATAAAATATAGACAAATCTGTAAAGGAAGGTAAAAATGACGAGCTGTGTGATAAGAAAAATGAATGAGGTGTACTCCGTTTATATTGAAAAGGGAGATATATATTCAAGACGGCTTTACAGCGGAGAGTGGAGCGAGGCAAGGACTATAGCCTGCAGCGTGATGGGAGGCTTCTCTGTTGTTAGAGAGCCCTTCGGTGCGCCCGCCGTGATCTATAGGAACAAAAGAGGAGGTCTTATGCTTGCGGGTGTGGGTATGCGGGAGCGCTGCATATCGGACAGCGTGGGAGATATGTATAAAAGCGTTTATTTGGAGATGATAAAAAACAGCGAAGGCGTAAGGATAATATATAACAGAGGTTATACCGACTCATGCTTTATTGCCGAGCAGCACAGGGGCGCAGACATCACATGGTCATATCCCTGCATAATAGACTCTCACGAGGGCGGCAGCATGACAAGGCTCATAAATCTGGGAGGCAACTGTATACTGTTCTATACCAAGAATGTGCCGGAGCATCAGCTGGGCTACAGAGAGATAGGCGGCGGCATAGGGAGCTTTAAAATGGTGTATGCCACAGGCTATAGGATAAAGGATTATTCCGTTGCGCTCACGCAGGATGAGCTGAATGTATGCGCAGTTATATCCACGGGCAGGATAAACAGGCTCATATATATCAGAAAGGATGCGCACGGTATATCAAAGCCTATCATAATAGGCGAGGGCATTATAAACGGCTGTCAGATCTCGCTTTGCCGCAGCAAGCCCACGGTTGTATTTTCAACGCCCAAGGGAAATAATATACTCACCTCCTATGACAACGGCTACAGCTTCAAAAGAGTGTCAAAAAGCGAAGTCTTTCCGTTTGATAAAATACCGCTGATAGACTACATGGCGCAGTATTCCGACGGCTTTTCGGCAACGGAGCTTGTGACCTGCTCGCACCTGCCTTATGATATAAAATATTGTCCCTTCATAAAGGAGCTGTCCTCAATTTAAACTCCCTCTTGTAAAAAGAGTATATTTGTTGTAAAATTAAGTAAATACATATAAGGAGATAAATACACATGAAAACAGTTGAAAATGCGTCTGTCGTTTCAATGGCAAATCTGACGGACGATGTGTACGACATTACGATACACTGCCCCGAAATAGCCTCATGGGCAAAGGCGGGACAGTTTGTGGAGCTTTATCCCGACAACGGAGCCAATCTGCTTGCGCGCCCCATAAGCATATGCGGCATGGATGCCGAAAAGGGCGATATCAGGCTTGTGTTCCGTGTAGTGGGAAAGGGCACGGAGCTTTTTTCAAGGCTTGGCACGGGAGATAAAATAAGAGTGCTGGGACCCTGCGGCAACGGCTTCAACTTGAAGGATGGCAGCGCTGTGCTTGTGGGCGGCGGCATAGGCGTGCCCCCTCTGCTTGAGACCTGCCGACAGCTGAAGGGTGACAAAACCGTCGTTCTGGGCTTCAGAGACAAGTCAAGTGTCATACTTTGCGATGAATTCAAGGCTCTGGGCGCAAGGGTGTATATTGCAACCGACGACGGCTCGCTCGGCTTTAAGGGCAATGTTGTAGAGCTTATGAAAAGCGAGGGCATAACGGGCGATATGATATATTCCTGCGGGCCTAAGATCATGCTGGAGGCTCTTTCGGACTATGCGGAGGAACGCGGTATAGCTTGTCAGGTGTCTTTGGAGGAAAGAATGGCTTGCGGTATAGGCGCGTGCGTGGGCTGTGTTGTCAAAATAAAGGACGGCGACGGCTGGACGCATAAAAAGGTATGCAAGGACGGTCCCGTATTTGACAGCAGGGAGGTGATCTGGTGATGAAAACCGAGGTCAATATATGCGGTGTTACGCTTAAAAATCCCGTTATGACAGCTTCGGGCACATTCGGCAGCGGAAGGGAATATTCCGAGTTCATAGACCTCAACAGGCTTGGTGCCGTTGTGGTCAAGGGTGTTGCGGATAAGCCGTGGCAGGGCAATCCTGCTCCCAGAATAGCCGAGGTCTATGGAGGTATGCTCAATTCAGTGGGCTTGCAGAACCCCGGCGTGGATTGGTTCATGGAAAACGATATACCGTTTTTAAGACAGTTCGACACCAAAATAATTGTTAATGTGTGCGGACATTCTGTTGATGAATATGTAAATGTTGTCAGAAAGCTAAGAGGCGCGGATGTGGATATGCTGGAGCTGAATATTTCATGCCCCAATGTGAGCGAGGGCGGCATGGCATTCGGCACCGATCCCGTTATGGTGAAAAAGGTGGTCAGCGCAGTCAAGAGGGAGGCGGACAAGCCCCTTATAGTAAAGCTAAGCCCCAATGTTACCGACATCACTCTTACCGCAAAGGCTGCCGAGGAGGGCGGAGCGGATGCCTTGAGCCTTATAAATACTCTCACGGGCATGAAGATAGATATTTACAGACGACAGCCCGTGCTTAGCAGAAAGATAGGCGGCATGAGCGGTCCCGCAGTCAAGCCTGTAGCGCTCAGGATGGTGTATGAGGTGTGCAGGGCTGTAGACCTGCCCGTTATAGGCATGGGCGGCATATCAAATGCCGAGGACGCCCTTGAGTTTATAATGGCTGGAGCCGTGGGAGTGTCCATAGGCACGGCAAACTTTATAAATCCTACCGCCACCGTAGACACTATAGACGGCATAGAGGAATATATGAGAAAATACAATGTAGAGGATATAAACGAGCTAAGGGGGATAATAGAATGAAAAAAATAGTTTGCTTGATTTTAAGTGTTATAATGGCGCTTTGTGCTCTGACGGGCTGCGGCAAAAAGGCGGATACGGAGCTTATCGCCGCCGCATCGGAGCTTAAAGCACGGTGCGAGGAGCTTGCGTCATACATCGATTCGGGACTTGCTCAGGGCTATATCACCGAGGAGGACAAAAATGTATTCACATCTTATGCCGACAGAATAGATGAGATAATAAAGGGCGAGGGCGAAGAGGCCACAATGGAGGAGCTTGAAAACATAAAGGACGAGCTGGCAGCAATGGCTTCAAAGTGTGCCGCGCCCAATGAAGTGGTGGATTCCTTTGTGGACGATGCCTCAGACGAAGAAAACGCAGCCGCGGAGGGCGAGGACAGCGGAATAATGGACAATGAAAATGCCGACGATGCCGGCACCGATGCCGTAAGCGGAGAGGGCGCGCCGTCATCATCAGAGGAGGATAAGCCTGCGCCTACGCTCAGCAATGATTTCAATAAGCTCATAAACGACTTTATGGAGCTTCAGAACGAGGCGTCGCGTAAGGTGGATATGGGCGATATAAGCATGGACGATTACACGGCTCTGCTTGAAGCGGGTACGGATCTTGCGGCATTGAAGGAGCAAGCCGAGGCAAACGGCGAAACGGACGAAATAAAGCAGAAGACTGTGGATGTGAAATCTACTATCCATAATATAGCCGACAAAATGGGTTCTTCACTTGCGGATAACTTTAAATAAGGGTGAGCCCTATGGACGGTCTGCTTGTTGTGAACGGCTTTCTCAAAAGTCGTAAGTTTGATGAAATATATATGTGGCTGGGCTCTGCTTTTGAAAAGAGAGGTCACGGCATAAGGGTCTGCAACAATATTGAGCTGTCGTTGACAAGCGAGGACATAAGCGCCGATTTTGTGATATTCTGGGATAAGGATATCGTGCTTGCAAGACGGCTCGAAGCAATGGGCTTGAGGCTTTTCAACACATCGCGCGCCATAGAGCTTTGCGATAACAAGGCGCTCACATACACAGCGCTTTACGGAAAGCTTCCCATGCCGAGGACAATAGCTGCGCCCATGACCTACAGAAACATAGGCTACAGCGACACGGCGTTTGTGTATGACGCCATAGAAATATTGGGTATTCCTCTTGTCATAAAGGAATGCTTCGGATCCTTCGGCGCGCAGGTCTATCTTGCGGAAACGGCAGAGCAGGCGGAGAAAATAATAAAAAACACCTCCGAGCCTCTTATTTTGCAGGAATTTATATCGGAGAGCAGGGGCAGGGATATAAGGCTTAATGTTGTGGGAGGCGAGGTCATAGCCTCTATGCTGAGGTATAACGATAACGACTTCAGAGCCAATATAACAAACGGCGGTAAAATGCAGAACTACACGCCCACGTCGGAGGAAAAGGACATTGCTGTGAAGGCGTGCAAGGAGCTGGGGCTTGACTTCGGCGGAGTGGATATACTTTTTTCCGATAGGGGTCCGCTTTTGTGCGAGGTCAACTCTAACGCCCATTTCAAAAATATATATGACTGTACGGGCATAAACGCCGCGGAATATATATGTGAATATGTAGAAAAGTGCGTAAAATAAAAACGGGTCAAAAACCCGTTTTTATTTGTTGATAAAATATGAATATTGAAAAGCTAATAATCAAATGGCAAGACTTGCAAGCAAGTCTTGTACCCTACCACCATTTCGTCACAAAGCAAGCTTTGTTTGAAATGGTCCCCCTCCCCTGAAAGGGGAGGCAAGATTAAGAAAGTTGATCTCTGCCTCTCGGCTCCCCCCTTTGGGGGAGCTGTCAACTCGTAGAGTTGACTGAGGGGGATTATTTTAAAAAAGAATTATAAATCTTATTACTCGAAATATTTTTCTATCGCTTGCCCTATTTTAAGCGCCATCTCCCTTTGTCCGCTCTCGCTTATAAGATAAGCGTATTCCTCGGGATTTGACATATAGCCCGTTTCTATAAGCACTGCGGGGCAGGCGGAAACTCTTGTGAGCGCCAGATTGTTCTTTTCATAGGGCGCGCCCATGCTTTGGCTTATTTTCTCCACGAATGCCGTTGTGGAATCATATGTATAGAGATCAAGAGTACCCTTTAATGCTCCGAAGTTCTCCCATTCGTTCCTGGAATTGCAGTGAACGGATACCGAAATGTCGGGCATTGCCTCGTTTATAATTGCCGTTCTTGTGCCCAGGGCAACATATGTATCGTCCGTCCTTGTGAGTATTACCTCCGCGCCCTTACCTGTAAGGTAGTCCTTGAGATAATTTGTTATGTTGAGAGTCACAGTCTTTTCATATATATTTCCCAGACCGAGCGTTCCCACATCCTCTCCGCCGTGTCCTGCATCGAGCACTATCCTTGCACCCTTGAGAGAGCCTTTTTCAACGGCGGATTTTTCGTTGAATATTATCCTCATTTTTCCGTTTTCAAACACGGGCTTGTAGCCTATGTATTTTCCCGGCTCGCTGAAATAGAGAGTATATGCGGGGCTTGCCTTTGCGCCGAAGCTCTCGCACTTTATGCCCTTGAATACGGTGGGGTCGGGGTTTGCAAAATCTCTGCCTATTGAATCGTAGAGTATTATCTTTATGCCGTCTGGCATGAGGGCTATGGCGTATTCCGTCGCTCTGTCCATGTCAAAAACCAGCTCGTTGTTGTCATATGTAAGCGATCTTATGTTGTTTGTGCCGTATGCCTTGGAGGTTTTGTCAACCGCGCTTTTGTAGAGATAAGCATAGTTGGCAGTCCTGTAATACTCCGAATTTTCGCCCGTTATGTACACAAGCGTACCCTTTACATAGGGCGTTATAAGGTCGTCGTTTGCCTCGTCGGGTCTTGACCTTACCGTGGGATTGTCCATATTCACCTCGCCCACGAATGTTATGGGCTTGAAGCTGTCCGTATATTCTCCCGAAGCCGAAGAGCTTTTTCTGTTTATGGTATAGCTCTTTTTGCTTGTCGTGTTGTCAAAGCTAAACACATTTGCGCCCTCATGAAGCGCAACATAACAGCTGAAAAAGCCGTCTTTTGTGACCTCTATCTTATTTCCGTTTATGTATAGCGGATATGCGGGGTCGCAATAGCCCGCAAGACTGTATGCATCCGCGGATGTAGTCATATTGTCCGTGACATAGTTCATTTTGATCTCGGCGCTTGCCTTTGTGCCGAATAAAAGCGTGAACAAAAGCGCCGTTAAAAGCATTGTTTTTTTCATTTCTTTTCTCCTTTATGTATCGTTTTCGGCAGTGCCCGTGCCTACAAGCGTAACCTGTCTTCTCGGCAGATATGTACTTGTGTTTACCTTTACGGTGTCCTTAAGCACGCCGTTTTCGTAAACCTCCTTGTACAGCTCGTATACGCAGCCGTTTCTTGCGGTCACATCCACCTTTTTTGTGCCTGCGGGAAGTGAGGGATCGTTCTTTGTGATAGGATCGCCGGGCTTTCTTTCCTCAATAAATTTGTTGTAAAATCTGAGCGTTCTGCCGGGGCTGTGTACTTCCTTGCCATATATGTTCACCACCACATTTGACGCCGTGAGATATGACTCTATGTATATTGCGCAGCCTGTGTCGTTTACAAATCTCAGATCCTTGTAATCCCCCGCAAGTGTGGCGTCAAAGCCGTAGTCGGCATAGCCCACCTTCATGGAGTGGTTGTATCTTTGAGTTATTTTTACCTCGGCGTTAAGAAGCGCCATATACAGCGCGCTTGACACCTGGCACATACCTCCGCCTATGCTGTCCTCTATTTTGCCGTTCACTATAGTGCCTGCGCTTGCCCAGCCGTTAGCCTCCGTGCAGGGATTAAAGTGAGCGTTGGTGGAAAATTCCTCGTTGGGATAGACTACCGACTCGTTTATTTTGGCGCAGCCGTTTCTTAAGTTCTGTATCCTGTTGGCGTCTCCGCCCGTGTAGGGACTTGAGAATGTGCCTATAATGCCCGTTATGCCCGTCACATCCGCATCCTTGTGTTTAGGCTCTGTCACCTTTATTTCAAATGTGACTTCCTTTCCGAAATCCCTGCTGTCTATGAGGGAATACACATTGTTTAAAAGTGCGTCCTTATCTATGGCATAGCCCGTTTTGGACGGTGTCACGGTGAATTGACCATTTACACGCTTAAGACCTGCGTCTTGGGCATCCACATTTATTTCATCCGCTATTGCGTTTATGTATGAACGCACCTGCGCCCTGTTGCAGCTCATTACGGCAAAGTCCACATTTCCGCCCTCAAGCGTCTTGAATTCTCTGAATCCGTCTTCGGAGGCGGTATCCTTGCAGAAGTCCGCAGCCTTTCTTGCCGCCGCGGGTATATCGAACACTATGCCGAAGTCCTGATATGTGTAGCTGTATGTATGCGAGCCGTCCGTGCTTTTTATTGTGATCACGGTGCCCTCCGTATTGGTATCCACGGCAGAGGATATTTTTTCTACAGCCTCGTCGTATGTAAGCCCCGCCACATCTATATGGTCTATGGTTATGCCTTTTTCTATAGCCTCGCTTTGAGGGGGCTTTGGCTTTTCCAGAAGCCACTGATAGTATCTGTCGGCAATAGGTCTTCTGAGCACACAGCCTATGGCGATTACAGCTATAAAAGCAAGCAGTATCCTTGCAAATATTTTATTGAAATGATATAATACCGACCTGCGTTTGCGCTTTTTTCTGCGATGTCTTTTTTTGGCAGGCGCCATAGCTCATCACTCCTCTTTGCCTATAATATACTTATTCAAAGGATACGTTAAATATAATATCACTCTGACCTAAAAGCATTTGTTTTTCAATATTGTCCGCAAGAATGTCTATCTTCATTTTACCCTGTGCGGCGCCCGCCTCTTTTATCTCCTTTTCTACATCCTTGAGAACGGACTTTATTTTTCCCTTGTCCACCGTTATGGCGGTAACGAGATATTCGGGTCTTTCCGAAAGCGCTTCGGCTGCCTCTATCCTCTTTGCCTTGTTTCCGCTTCTGCCCAGCTTATAAGCTTGGTCTATTGTATCGCTGAAGTCAAAGCTTGCGCCGAGGTCGGTATAAGAAAGATCCTTTGAGTATGCGCCCGCTTGTATCGTGAAGTATTTGTCAAGTCTGGGTCCCGCATAGTCCTTTTCGGCTCTTTCGAGCGCCTGTTCCTTTGTAAGTCCGCCTATGTTCACCTCTTCTATATACACTCCGTCGTATATAAGGTCGCTGTCAAGCGCCTCATATGCCGTGTCTATAGCCGAGTTGAGATTGCTGTTAAATGCAAAGTTCACGCTCAATGCCGATGTTATCATAAGTATCACTATGCCTGCGCCGAGCAGTACATAGCCTGCCTTACCGCCTGTCTTTTCCGCCTTTTCTTCTGTTGACGGGGCTTCCGTTTTTATGTTTTTGTCAGCCTTCATCCTGCCTTCCTCCTACTGTATAAAGAATACGGATATCGAGCCGAGCACGAGCGCAGCAATGAGCAAAAGCGCAATTATGCCCGCTATCCTTCTTTTCGTTTCGGGTCTTAATCTTTTCCTTTTCATATATCTCATCTCCTGTTCTGTTGTCAGTTAAAAATACTTTACCTTTTATATTGTAACAGACAAAAAATTTTTTTTCAACAATAATATGTTGACATAAGCCCTAAAAAAAATTACAATTTAGTTACATAGATTACAGGGAGTGATAATGTGGCTGTAAGGTTGAGTGAAAATCAGAAAAAGGCTGTAAAGCACAAGGGCAAAAATATTCTTGTGAGCGCGGCTGCGGGTTCGGGCAAGACATTTGTGCTCACACAGAGAGTGCTGGACAGGATAATAAACGAATACTGCGATATAAACGAATTTCTTATCGTTACATTCACAAGGGATGCAGCGGCTGAGATGCGTTCAAGGATAATAAAGGGACTGCGCGATGAGCTTGACACGGCGCGCATAAGAGGAGATAAGAAGCTATGCGCCCATATCGAAAAACAGCTTTTGCTTTCGGACAGCGCTCATATTTCGACCATAGATTCCTTCTGCGCCCAAGTCATAAGGCAGAATTTCCACAGGACACCGCTGGATCCCGGCTACAGAAATATCACGCCTCCCGAGGCGGCAAAGCTCAAAAAACAGGCCGTTGACGAGGTGTTGGAGGAGCTTTTGCAGGATAACGACGACATAAGCGCTTTTTATCGTATGTTTATATCCAAGTCGGGCGACAGATCGATCGTGGATATGATATATGCGCTCTATGAATTTGCCGACAATATGCCCTATCCGTACAAATGGCTGGAGGAGTGCGCCCAAAAATACACGCCCGAATTATACAAGGACACCATATGGCAGGCAATGTGCGATGAAGACACAAAAAACAGCTTTAAAAATGCTGAGGAGCATATACAGAGGGCATACGGCTATCTTAAGGACTATGGCGCGGGAGCCGTGCCCAAGAACATAAAGCTGCTTTCGGACGCCTTCGATGAGCTTTGTTCTCTTTATTCCGAGGGCAGATACGGCGAATATGAGAATGTCCGTCTGAATATGCGAAGCTATGTGCTGAAAGGTGAGGCGGAGCTTATGGCTCGTTTTTCGCCCTATGCCTTTGACCATATCGAGGATATAGAGATCTGCTGTAAGACGGCGCAGAGGATACTTAAGGATATAAAGTCCTCTCCGCCCGTTGATGACGGGCTTTCGCAGATGATATACAAAAAAACGCGCAAAAATGTATATGCTCTCACGGAGCTTACCTCCGCCTTTATGAAGCGCTACGGCGAGCTGAAGCTTGAAAAGCAGCTTGCGGACTTCAACGATATAGCGCATTTTTGCCTTGATATATTCAGAAATGAGGACGGGAGCATATCGGAGGCGGCAAAGGAGTACAGGTCGGCTTTTAAGGAGATAATAATAGACGAATATCAGGACAGTAATTATTTGCAGGAGGAAATACTTACATCCGTATCGCGCTGCGATGAAGGCGAGGACAATATATTCATGGTGGGCGATGTAAAGCAGGCTATATACAAATTCAGAAAGGCAACGCCCAAGCTTTTTACGGAAAAATACAGCGCATATTCGCAGGGCGGAGACGGCGAGCTTATAGTCCTTTCGGAAAACTACCGTTCAAGACCTGCCGTTATAGAAGCTTGCAATACCGTGTTCAGGCAGATAATGGACAGTGAGATAGGCGATGTGGACTATACCGACGAGGCTGCGCTCTATTGCGGTATGGAATATCCCGATCCCGAGGGCAGGAGGATCTCGGACAGCGCGGAGGTGCTTATGCTTGCTCCCACCGAAACGGGCAGGAGGGCTTCGGAGCAAGAGGCGGCTATGGTGGCTCAGAGAATATACGATATGCTCTATACCGATCCGCTCTATATATATGATAAGGACGAGGGCTACAGACCCGTGCAAAAAAAGGATATAGTGATCCTCATGCGTACAAAGACTAGGGGCGATCTGTTCTTCAAGGCGCTCAATTCCGTGGGCATAGACTGTGTATTCGACAGGTCGGAGCCGCTTTTTTCATCGGGCGAGGTCAGATGTGTTACTTCTCTTTTGAGGCTCATAGACAATCCCATGCAGGATATACCGCTTGCTGCCGTGCTTAGCTCTCCGCTCTACGCCATGGCTCATGATGAGCTTGCAGCCCTAAGGCTTGAAAACGAAGACGGCGATCTGTATTCCGCTCTCAGGCTAAAGGCAGAGGATAACGACGGCACGGGCATATTGCTGAAAAAGTTTTTTGCCGACCTGGACTATTACAGGGATTTTGCCGTAAATAACACTATTTCGGAGCTGCTTTCCGAAATATACATCAAGAGCAATTATTTCAGCTATGCGGGCATTTTGCCCGGAGGCGGAGTAAGACAGGCAAATCTCAGGCTTTTCAGAGAAAAGGCGGAGGCTGTGGAAAAATATAACTTCTCCGACCTCCACGGCTTTATAGAGTATATTGACAGCGACTTAAGCGATGATGTGGGAGAGACCGGCAGAGAGGGCGGAGCCTCCGTACTGAACGACAGCGAGGATGCGGTAAGGCTCATGACCATACATAAGAGCAAGGGACTTGAGTTCCCCGTTGTCTTTGTGTCATCTCTGGGCGAGGGGCGAAGCTCGCACGAGAAGTCTAAAAACTTTATATTCGACAGAGAGCTGGGCATAGGACTTAAATATATAGACGAGCTAAGAAGAACGAGATACAAGACCGTACCCTATGAATACATAACCCAAAAATATGACAGAGAGGAAAATTCCGAGTTTATGAGGCTTTTGTATGTGGCGTTTACAAGAGCAAGAGAAAAGCTCATTTTAACGGGCGTCAAATCCTCCTCAAGGGATACGGCTACAGAAGCGTCGGATTACAAAACACAGCTTTTGCCCGTCGAGCACAGGCTAAAAAAGATAAATCCTCTTTTCTGGATAAGGTCGGCGCTTATGCGAGGCGAATTCAGAGGAAAAGCCGTATTTGATATAAGGGAATTTTCTCCCGAGGATATAAAAACAGCGGAGGATTATTCCGCCGAGGAAAGCCTTGACGCGCTTAGCTGTATGCATAAGCTTGAAAAAGCCGTTGCCGCCGGAGACCATGCCGAGCCGAGTTTTTGTGAATATACATACGGGTATATAAATGACACAGTTATACCATCCAAGATATCCATAACGGAGATAAAGCGCAGAGTGAATGGCTCGGAGGGCGCAGTGCCCTATTACGGCAGCAGGGAAATAGCTCCGCTCCCGGCATTTATGGACGGAAAGGAAAGCGTGAGCACGGCGCGCAGAGGCACGGTATACCACAGCGTCATGGAAAATTTGGACTTTTCCTCAAAGCCCGGAGCCGAGGATATAGAAGCGCTTATAGACAGGCTCCTGCAAAAGGGCGTAATAAACGCGGAGGAAAGGGACATGATCGATACAGCCAAGATATATGCGTTCACGGAGTCCTCTCTTTTTGACCGCATAAAGTCATCGCCCCATATATACCGAGAGGCGCCCTTTGTTATGTCAATGCCTGTTTCAAGGCTCCCGGAATACAAGGACTCCGACAGGGAATTTGTCGTTCACGGCATAATAGATCTCTATTTTGAGGAGGAGGACGGTTATGTCGTGGTGGATTACAAGACGGACAGGGTATACGGCTCGGCAAAGAAGCTTGCGGATAAGTATGCCATTCAGCTGAGGCTGTATGCTGAGGCTGTCGAAAAGAACACGGGCAAAAGGGTCAGAGAATGTATAATATATTCGTTTGACAAGGGAGAGGAAGTAAATGTTGAGCTGTAATCACCCCTTTTATTCGGCAAATGATTTTTACAGACAAAAATTCGGCGCCAAGCTCATAAAGCTTGCCATAGACGGAGGCTTTACCTGCCCCAACAGAGACGGAACTCTCTCGGACAGGGGCTGTATATTTTGCAGCGGCAGAGGCTCGGGAGATTTCACCGCGGGCAGGCTTTCAATAAAGGAACAATATGACATCATGCGCAAAAAAATGTCCGATAAATGGGGCGAGGGACTTTATATGATGTACCTTCAGGCATTCACAAACACCTATGCTCCCGTGGAAAGGCTGAGGGAAATTTACACCAAGGCTATAGAGTGCGAAAATGTTGCGGCGCTTTCCATAGCCACAAGACCGGACTGTATAGACGAGGAAAAGGCGGAGCTTCTGAAGGAGCTTTCAAAAAAGGTGTATGTGTGTGTGGAGCTGGGCTTACAGACAACGGACGAAAAAAGCGTCAGGCTCATAAACAGATGCTATGAAAACGACACTTACCAAAAATGCGTCGGGCTGTTGTCATCATACGGCATAGATGTCATAACTCATGTGATACTCGGATTGCCCAATGAAAATAGGGAAACCATGCTGAACACCGTGAAATACGCCGCAGACTGCGGCACAAGGGGAATAAAGCTCCAGCTTCTGCACATACTCAAAAACACGGCTCTTTACGATTATTATATAAACACGCACTTTCATGTGCTCTCATATGAGGAATATGTAGGGCTTGTCTGCGATATTATAGAGAGAATACCGCAGGATATAGTAATACACCGCATAACGGGCGACGGAAACAAGGCGGAGCTTTTTGCGCCCCGCTGGAGCCTTGATAAGAGAAGAGTGCTCAACGGCATAAGCAAGGAATTTGTGAGAAGAAACAGCTATCAGGGGATATATGCGTAAATAAAGTATACTGTTGAAAAAGACATTAATGATTTCTAATTACTTCTCATCCCCCTCAGTCACACTTCGTGTGACAGCTCCCCCAAAGGGGAGCCGAGAGGCGGCGGTGAACCAAAAACCCTTGCCTCCCCTTTTAGGGGAGGGGGACCATTTCAAACAATGCTTGCATTGTGCCGAAATGGTGGTAGGGTGTAAGCCTTGCAGGTATGTTGTTATTAGTTTTTATCCGAACATAAAGGGACAGCAATCAACACTGTCCCTTTTTTGCTTTCTCACAGCAATATACATATAAGTCCGCCGCTGCCCTCGTTTATTATTTTTTGCAGTGTTTCCTTGAATTTATATTGTGTATCCTCGCTCATCCTCATGAGCTTGCTGTT
Organism: uncultured Clostridia bacterium; assembly: GCA_947627425.1. Lineage (GTDB taxonomy): Bacteria > Bacillota > Clostridia > Lachnospirales > CAG-274 > Gallispira. The sequence continues at coordinate 37,454 of CANQVZ010000006.1, forward strand.
GAGGTCGTCCGTTATAAGCTCCTTAAGGCTTCTGCCGAATATGTTGTAGTCCCATATGCTCTGCGGGTCGTCCCTGTACTGCCTTGCAAGGTAGTCCACAAGCTCCTTCGACTGCTCCTCACTTCCCACAATGGGCGCAACATTTGTCTTTACCGATGTTTTAATAAGATGTATGCTCGGCGCTTCGGCGTCTATTTTTATGCCGTATCTGCTGCCCTGCTTGAGTATTTCCGGCTCCGACACATTCATTTCCTCCACCGACGGAGTAACTATGCCGTAGCCCTTTTTGTTCACCTCGTCAAGAGCGTACTTTATCTTGTCATATTCCCTCTTTGCCTCCGACAGCTGTTTCATCATGGATATAAGCTCATATTCGCTCTGTATCTCCATGCCCGTCGTTTCGGAAAGAATGTTGTAGAAAAGATCGTCCTTAAGACTTATCTCTACCTCGGCTTTGCCTTCGCCGAGATTTATGCTTTCGGTATAGAGCTTTTTTATGTTTTCATTCTTTTCAAGCGTGGATATATTCTTTGCTATATCCCTTATGCCGTTTATATTACCCGACATTTCCTTTACGGATGAAACTATGCTTTCCTTTAACCAATGCTCGGCGGGCATGGCTTCGAGCCACTTGGGTATAGTGATGTCCACCTCGTCTATGGGGAATTGATAGAGTGCCTCCTCCAGAATGAGGTTTATATCCTCCTCGTCCATGTTTTTGCAATCTGTCGTTATCACCCTTGTGCCGTATTTGTTTTCCATCTGCTTTGCTATACCCTGCGCGCTTTCCGAAAGAGGGTAGGCGGAGTTGAGCACTATCACAAACGGCTTTTGCTCCTCCTTAAGCTCCTTTATAACTTTTGCCTCGCCGGGTATGTAGCTTTCTCTGGGTATGTCGGTTATGCTGCCGTCGCTTGTTATAACAACGGCTATGGTGGAGTGATCCTTTATGACCTTGCGCGTGCCAAGCTCCGCCGCCTGTGCAAAGGGCATCTTGCTTTCCGACCACGGCGTGGACACCATCCTGGGCTTGTCGTCTACAGTGTGTCCCTTGGCGCCGTCAACTATGTAGCCTACGCAGTCTATGAGCCTCACATTCATATCTATGTTGTCGTCAAGGCTTACAGTAACAGCCTCGTTCGGCACGAACTTAGGCTCCGTTGTCATTATGGTGCTGCCCTCGGCGGACTGTGGCAGCTCATCCTGCGCCCTCTGCCTTACATATTCGTTTTGTATGTTGGGTATCACAAGCTTATCCATGAAGCTCTTTATAAATGTGGACTTGCCTGTCCTCACGGGACCTACAACCCCTATGTAAATATCTCCCGCCGTGCGTTTTGCTATGTCCTTATATATATCTCTGCTTTGCATATTTACCTCCTTTAATAGCTTTTATGCGCTTTTGGTGCCGTTTGTCCTATGTTTTCTCCTTATTGTTTCTTACATTATCCTATGAATCGGCTCCAAAAATTAGACTCAAATTTTTTGGTAAATTTATACAAAAATTAACAATAAATATTGTGCACTAATGCTGATTTTTTTTTTTGTTTTAAAAACAGATTTCAATTATGTTAAAATTGCATAGTTTAATCTCAAAAATACACAATTAAAATGGGGCAAAATGGGCATATTTGTTAATAAATTACAAAATGAGACTTAAAAAAATATATTTGACAAAAGTTGAAAATAACGGTATTATAGACTTGTAACCGGTTGAAACAGCTCTTGAAAAAAGAACTGTGCAGGTAAAGAGTAAAGGGAGGTAACCTAAAATGAAATCATTAAACATTAAGTTGGATTCGATCGATAAGGTAAAGGATTTTGTTAACACGATCAATACTTTCGACGGTGATTTTGATTTAGCTTCAAGCAGATATGTAGTAGACGCAAAGTCTATAATGGGTATTTTCTCATTGGATGTAAGCTCGGTGCTTCGTCTCGATGTTCATGATGATGCTCAGTATGACGCTGTTAAGGCTGCTTTAGGCAAGTACGAAGCTTAATTGAATATATACAAATTTCCCCTCATTTTTATGAGGGGTTTTTGTTTTTTTAAAAAACTTTCCATATATTGATATGTTAATAGTTTTTTCACTTGATAAATTGTTAGTATGGTGATAAAATAGAGATAATGCGTATTTTTAAACTAATTAAGGAAAGAGTGGAATATATTTATGTTAAAGACAAGAGATGACATCAGGAACGTAGCCATTATTGCCCATGTCGATCACGGCAAGACAACGCTTGTGGACGAGCTTTTAAAGCAGAGCGGCACCTTCAGGACCAATCAGGTGGTAAGAGAGAGGGTAATGGACAGCGGAGATATAGAGAGAGAAAGAGGCATCACCATACTTTCAAAGAACACATCCGTATACTATGAGCATACAAAAATAAATATAGTAGATACTCCGGGTCACGCGGATTTCGGCGGAGAGGTGGAGCGTGTGCTCAAAATGGTCAACGGCGTTGTGCTTGTGGTGGACGCCTACGAGGGCGCTATGCCTCAGACCAAGTTTGTGCTCAAAAATGCGCTTGCTCTGGGACTCCCCGTTGTGGTATGCGTAAACAAGATCGACAGACCCGAGGCAAGACCGGACGAGGTGGTGGACGAGATACTGGAGCTTTTCATGGAGCTTGACGCCACGGACGAGCAGCTGGATTCGCCCTTCGTTTTTGCCTCCGCAAAGCTCGGCAAGGCGGGACTTACCGCCGAGGAGGCTCTCGCCTCCGAAAATATGAAGCCTCTTTTTGACGCCATAGTAGAGCACATACCCGCTCCGGAGGGCGACCCCGAGGCAGAATTTCAGATGCTTGTCACAACAATAGATTACAATGAATATGTTGGCAAAATAGGCATAGGCAAGATAGAAAACGGCACCGTAAAGGTGAATGACGAGGTCTGCATAGTAAACTATCACGAGCCCGAAAAGCTCATAAAGCTTAGGGTAACGAAGCTCTATGAATTTGAAGGTCTTGAAAGAATAGAGGTAAAGGAAAGCACTATAGGCTCCATAGTCGCCGTATCGGGTATGCCCGACATACACATAGGCGACACAATAGCGGGAATAAATAATCCCGTGGCGCTTGAGGTAAACAAGATCTCCGAGCCCACCATCTCAATGACATTCCATGTAAACGATTCGCCCTTTGCGGGACAGGAGGGCAAGTTTGTCACAAGCCGTCACCTGAGAGACAGGCTCATGAAGGAGCTTAACACGGATGTTTCATTGAGGGTGGAGGATACGGATGTTGCCGAGGCGTTCAAGGTAAGCGGCAGAGGCGAGCTTCATCTTTCCATACTTATTGAGACGATGCGCAGGGAGGGCTACGAATTTCAGGTGTCCCGTCCCGAGGTGCTCTATAAAACGGACGAAAAGGGCAAAAAGCTTGAGCCTATGGAGCTTGTCACAATAGATGTGCCCGAGGAATATGTGGGCGCGGTAATAGAAAAGCTGGGCACCAGAAAGGGAGAAATGGTCAATATGGCTCCCGGACAGGGCGGCTACACAAGAATCGAGTTCAACATACCCGCAAGGGGACTTATAGGCTACAGAAACGAATTTCTGACCGACACCAGAGGAAACGGCATAATGAACAGCCAATTCAACGGCTATGAACCCTATAAGGGAGATATCCCCGCCAGAAGCCAGGGTTCGCTTGTCGCAAGCGAAACGGGCGACGCCGTTGCCTATGGACTTTTCAATGCGCAGGAGAGGGGCGACCTCTTCATTGGCGCAGGCACAAAGGTCTATATGGGTATGGTAGTGGGCAGAAATTCCCGTATAGAGGACATACCCATAAATGTATGCAAGAAAAAACAGCTCACAAACACAAGAGCGGCAGGCTCGGACGATGCGCTCAAGCTCACGCCGCATATTGTAATGAGCCTTGAACAGTGTATAGATTTTATTTCCGATGATGAGCTTGTGGAGGTCACACCTCAGTCATTAAGGCTCAGAAAGAGGATACTCGACCCCGTGGAGAGAAGAAAAGCGGCAAGAAACAACTGATGATCACGACATACCGATATAGGTGATGAAATGGGCAAGAACAGACAGAAAAACGAAATAGCGGGCGCTTCATTTGTGAAAATGGCTGCCATACTCGCGGCTGCGGGAATACTTGTGAGATTTATAGGCTTCTTGTATCGTCTGCCTCTTACCAATATGATAGGCGACAAGGGCAACGGCATTTATGCCACGGGCTATAATATCTACAATTTTTTCCTCATTATGAGCTCTGCGGGTCTGCCTGTCGCCATTTCGCGCATGATATCGGAAAAGCTTGCATATAATGAATTCTCGAATGCAAAAAAGATATTCAGAGTGTCAATGACGGTCACCGCCGTTATAAGCTTCATATGCGCCATGCTCATGATAGTAGTTGCGCAGGTGATAGCTCATCTTTGGAATACGCGCTGGTGCCTTCTGCCCGAACCCGATATTGAAAAATATCAGCTCTGGTACGACAGCATATGGTGTCTTTATTCGCTTTCGCCCACAATATTCATTGTCGGCATAATGGCTGTATTCAGAGGCTATTTCCAGGGCTTCGGAACTACCGTGCCAACGGCGTTTTCACAGCTTATAGAGCAGGTGTTCAATGCCTTTTTCAGTGTGTATATGGCATGGCTGCTCATAGATATGGGCGTTGAGTTCGGCGCGGCAGGCGGTACCATGGGTACGGGCATAGGCGCATTTTCGGGACTTATAATACTTGTTGTGTTCTATATATTCACGGCAAAAAAGCGAAACGCAGTCTTTGCCGAGGATAAGGCGGACTACAGGATAGAGAGCGGAAAGGAAATAGCCTTAAGGCTCGCGGGCATAGCCATACCCGTAATCACGGGAACTGCCATTTTTAGCATGACAAACTTTGTGGATATGATAATGGTCAATTCGCGCTTAGCCGCAGCGGGCTTTGACGGCGACGCTATCCAGGCGCTCTACGGTCAGCTGAACGGAAAATATGTCACTCTCACCACAATGCCCGTTGCCATTTCAACGGCAATAGCCACGGCTGTTATACCCAGCATTGCCGCAAGCATGGCAAGGAGGGAACACAGCATCGTACAGTCAAAGGTGGACACGGCGCTGAGAGTTACAATGATAATTTCAATACCTGCGGCTGCGGGACTCGGAGCACTCGGCAGTCAGATACTCGCCATGCTTTTCCCCAGCTATCCCGACGGAGGAAAGCTCATAACGGTAGGCTCGATAAGCGTTATTTTCTTAGCGCTCAGCCAGATATCAACGGGTGTTTTGCAGGGAATAGGCAAGGTAAAGACGCCTGCGTTCAATGCCTTGTGGGGCGCGCTCACAAAGATACCCGTAAACTATGTGCTCATAGCGATACCGGGCATAAATGTAGTGGGTGCGGTAATAAGCACGACCGTGTGCTATATAGTGTGCAGTATACTCAACTTCAGAGCGCTTGTGAAGGCAACTAAGGTAAAGCCCGACTATGCGGGTATGCTTTTGAAGCCCGGAGCCTCTGCCATAGTGATGAGCATTTCCGCAATATTGGTATATTACGGCATATTCAGAGTGTTCCCTCATAACACTCCCGTAACCCTCGCGGCAATAATCATAGCTATGGGCGTATACTTTGCTTTTATGATACTTATAAAGGGATTTACAAGAGATGACCTTAGAATGATGCCCTGCGGTACTCGTCTTATAGCGTTTCTTGAAAAAATAAACAGGATTTAGGAGGCTCTTATGGAAGCTCTGCTCGATGTAATGCTCGACCTTCTTAACGGTCTTAACAAGGATCTGACGGTTTTTATAATATCCATGATACCCATTCTGGAGCTGAGGGGCGGACTTATTGCCGCCGCAGTGCTCAGAGTGCCTTATATAAGGGCGCTTGTGCTATGCATGATAGGCAATATAATCCCCATACCCTTCATATTGCTTTTTATAAACAAGATATTTGAAGTTTTAAAGAAATTCTCCCCCACGAAGGGCATTGTGGAAAAGCTTGAAAACCGCGCTCTGGGAAAGAGCGACACCATTCAGAAGTATGAATTCTGGGGGCTTATGCTCTTTGTCGGTATACCTCTTCCGGGCACGGGAGCGTGGACAGGTTCGCTTGTGGCGGCGCTTTTGCGCATAAAGCTCAAAAAGGCTGTTCCCGCAATTTTTCTGGGCATATTGCTTGCCTGCGCCATAATGAGCTTTGTCACCTACGGACTTCCGCTCATAATACAGTATGTATTCTGATTATTAAGAAAAGCGTAAATATGAATTTTGCTATTGCATAAAAATGGCTTAATTAGTATAATAAATATAATAGTACAAATTATTCCAAAGAATATGAGGTGTTTATAAATGAGTTTTTTGGAGAAAGTTTTCGGTTCCTACAGCGACAAGGAAATAAAGAAAATAATGCCCATAGTTAATAAGATAAATTCGCTTGAGCCCGAAATGGAGGCTTTGAGCGATGATGAGCTCAGAGCCAAGACGGACGAGTTCAGGGCGCAGCTTGCCGACGGCAAGACTCTTGACGATATCCTTCCCGAGGCATTTGCCGTTGTGAGGGAGACCTCAAAGAGAGTGCTGGGCTTAAGGCACTTTGATGTTCAGCTCATAGGCGGCATAGTGCTTCATCAGGGTAGAATAGCCGAGATGAAAACGGGCGAAGGAAAAACGCTTGTTTCCACCTGTCCCGCTTATCTCAACGCGCTCACGGGTAACGGTGTGCATATCGTGACGGTAAACGAATACCTTGCCAAGAGAGATGCGGAGGAGATGGGCAAGGTGCATCAATTCCTCGGTCTTACGGTCGGCGTTATTCTCCACGACCTTGAAAGACCCGAAAGACAGGAGGCATATAACTGTGACATAACATATGCCACAAACAACGAGCTGGGCTTTGACTACCTGAGAGATAATATGGTGGTTTACGAAAAGGACCTTGTGCAGAGAGGTCTTCCCTTTACCATAATCGACGAGGTGGACTCCATACTTATAGACGAGGCAAGAACGCCCCTTATAATTTCCGGTCAGTCCGACAAGTCCACAAAGCTCTATGAGCTTGCGGATGTATTTGTAAAGACTCTTACAAAGGGCAGGATATTAAACGAGGACGAGGCAATGAACCCCCTCATAAGAGAAGAGCTCAAGGAGGAGGGCGACTTTGTAGTAGACGAAAAGGCAAAGACATCGACACTCACACAGCAGGGCGTTGAAAAGGCGGAGAAATTCTTTAATGTGGAGAACCTCTCCGATCCCGAAAATATGGCGCTTCAGCACCATGTCAACAACGCTCTTAAGGCAAACTACAATATGTTCAAGGATCAGGACTATGTTACCGAGAACGACAAGGGCGAGCCGGAAATCGTCATAGTAGATACATTCACGGGCAGAATGATGCCCGGCAGGAGATATTCGGACGGTCTTCACCAGGCTATAGAGGCTAAGGAGCATTTGGAGGTAAGGCGTGAGAGCAAGACGCTTGCGACCATCACCTTCCAGAACTTCTTTAATAAATATGCCAAGAAATCGGGCATGACGGGTACGGCTCAGACAGAAGAAGCCGAGTTCAGAGCCATATACGGCATGGATGTTGTGTGTATTCCCACCAATATGCCTGTCATAAGAAAAGACCTCAACGATGTTGTGTATCAGACGCAGGCTGCAAAGTACAGAGCCGTTATAAAGGAAATTATAGAGTCTCACGAAAAGGGACAGCCCGTGCTTGTGGGTACGGTAAATATCGAAATTTCCGAAATGCTCGGCAATATGCTGAAGCGCGAGGGCGTCAAGTGCGAGGTGCTCAATGCCAAGAACCATAAGCGCGAGGCGGAAATTGTCGCAATGGCAGGCGAAAAGGGCGCCGTTACAATAGCAACCAACATGGCAGGCCGTGGTACCGATATCAAGCTCGGCGAGGGCGTTGTAGAGGTAGGCGGACTTAAGATAATAGGTACAGAAAGACACGAGTCAAGGCGTATAGACAACCAGCTTCGAGGCCGTTCCGGTCGTCAGGGAGACCCCGGCGAGTCCAAGTTCTATTTATCTCTTGAGGACGACCTTTTAAGGCTTTTCGGCTCGGAGAGAACAGCCGAGATGATAAAGAAGCTCGGACTTCCCGAGGACGAGCCCATAGAAGCCAAAATGCTCACAAAGACTATAGAGAACGCCCAGAAAAAGGTAGAGGGCAACAACTTCTCGGCAAGAAAGCGTTTGCTTGACTACGACCAGGTGAACAACGAGCAGAGAGAAATAATATATGCCCAGAGGAAAGAGGTGCTCTTGGGCGCCGACCTCAAGGACAAGATACTCAATATGATAAAGGCTGTCATCACAAGGTGCGCGGACAGCGTATGCCTCAATGCCGATGCTCCCGACGAGTGGGATATGGCTGAATTCAACGAGCTTTTGAGACCTTATTTCAACTTTGAGTCCATGTATATATTAAGCGACGAGGACAAAAATAAGCTCACAAAGGAACAGCTCATAGAGAGAGTATATAACGATGCCGTTGTGAAGTACGACAAGAAGGAAGCGGAATACGGCAGCGAAATGATGAGAGAGCTTGAAAGAGTTGTCACTCTCCGGGTTGTAGATACCAAGTGGATGGCGCATATAGACGATATGGATCAGATGCGCCAGGGTATAATGCTCAGAGCCTTGGCTCAGAGAGACCCGCTCATTGAGTATCAGTTTGTAAGCTACGATATGTTTGAGGAGCTTTCAAACAATATCCAGAACGACATTGTAAAGACCTTGTATAACATAAGAATTATGACTCCCGAGCAGGAGCTTGAAAGAGAACAGGTTGCAAAGCCCACATCCACCAACAGGGACGAGAGCGCGGGAGGCACAACAAGAGTCAGAAAAGAGGCGAAGGTCGGCAGGAATGACCCCTGCCCGTGCGGAAGCGGAAAGAAGTACAAGCACTGCTGCGGCAGGTCTGCATAAGCTTTTTATCGGGGCTGTGCAAAATTGTTTGATTTTGTGTCAGCCCTCTTTTTTTAGAAAGGTGATTTTATGATATTTGAACTTGACCAAATGGCAACGGAGCTTGCGCCATATGAAAACAGCCTTAAGGAGCTTGAAAGATCTCTTAGCATAGACGAGGCAAAGCAGAAGGCTGCGGAGCTTGAGGAAATAGCGGGCGATCCCGATTTCTGGAACGATATGGAGAAGGCGCAGAAAAATCTTCAGCAGACCAAGCAGCTCAAAAACAAAATAGAGGGCTTCGATAAGCTCAGAACGAAGTATGACGACCTTCTCACTCTCATTGAAATGGGCAACGAGATGGACGACGACTCCGTTGTGGACGAGGCAAAGCAAATGCGCGCGGAATTTGAGGAGGAGTTTGAACACCTCAGGATATCAACTCTTCTGAGAGGGCAGTATGACCACTGCAACGCCATTGTTACGCTACATTCGGGCGCTGGCGGAACGGAAGCCTGCGACTGGGTGTCGATGCTCTACAGAATGTACAGCCGTTGGGTGGAAAAGCAGGGCTTCGGCTTTGAACTCATGGACTATCAGGAGGGCGACGAAGCAGGCATAAAGTCCGTCACATTTATGGTAACGGGCGAAAATGCCTATGGCTATTTAAAGGGCGAGAAGGGCATACACCGCCTTGTCAGGATATCTCCCTTCGATGCCAGCGGAAGAAGGCATACATCCTTTGCAAGCTGTGATGTTATGCCCGAAATAGACGATGAAATAGAAGTCGAGATAAATCCCGACGATCTGAGGATAGATACCTACAGGTCGAGCGGCGCGGGCGGTCAGCACGTTAACAAGACCTCCTCCGCCATAAGAATAACGCATATCCCCACAAACACCGTTGTGCAGTGCCAGAACGAGAGAAGCCAGTTCCAGAATAAGGATATGGCTATGAAGATGCTCCGCGCAAAGCTCTATGAGCTCAAGCTCAAGGAACAGGGCGAAATGCTTGAGGGCATAAGGGGCGAGGTGAAGGATATTGCATGGGGCTCCCAGATAAGGAGCTATGTTTTCCACCCCTACAATATGATAAAGGACCATAGGACAAACGCCGAAACAGGCAATGTCCAGCCCGTAATGGACGGCAATTTGGATCTTTATATAAATGCATATTTGAAGTGGATAAATGAATAAGTTATAAATGAAAGGCTCCCTCCGGGAGGGAGCTGGCGCCCGAAGGGCGACTGAGGGAGCCTGCGTTACAAACATCTTTTTCTCCCTCCGTCAGGCTAACGCCTGACACCTCCCTCCAAGAGGGAGGCTTCTCTTGCCCATTCATTGAACAACTAAATAGTTAAAAAATTGTCTATAGACATATTAAAAACTCCCGTTTCGGCGGGAGTTTTTTAACTGTTTTTAATTAAATCTTTCACAAGAGCGGATATATTTTCAAGTTGTTTAGTATTCAGCTTCTTAATATCTTCATAAATTTCGCTCAGTTTGTTTGGGTCTGCGGCAGCTCTGTCAAAAAAGTCCTTTGGTGAAATATTGAGGTATTCGCATATGTAAAAGAATACCTGCATTGACGGAAAGGATTTTTTGTTTTCAATTCTGTTTATATAGCTTTCATTCTGTCCTAGCGCAAGGCTCATTTCTCTTGCAGAAACATTTTTCTGTTCTCTCAATTCTGAAAGCCTTTCGGCAAAGTAATTCTCGTACATATCACTACCCCCTTTATAAGATATTATATGCCATTACATATTAAGTAAAACATATCAACAGAGAACAGACAACATTACTTTTCGGAACAGTCCCCGTCCCAGCAGACGGAGCGTGGACTGTCATTGCACCGAAATATTTATCCGATTTCACTTTCTGTTGGGCAAATATCCTTTGGCTGCATATCGTTTAGGGCATATTCTATGCACTGTATCACGATTTTATTGACAGAGAGATTATATTCCGCAGACAGCTTTTCAAGTCTGTCTACCACCCTGACAGGCAGACGGAAAGTTTTGTTTGCATATTCATCATAGCCTTTTTTCAATTCAAACATAATAATCCCTCCTTGATGTTTTTATTGTATATATAATTATTATCCAATATTTTTAAAAGTATTTATACATTATATTAACAAGACAAATATAGTATAAATATCTTGCATAAATATAAACAGTATGTTATAATAAATCTGTAAATTGTATTTTATAGGCAAAAATGTAAAAAAGGAGGCTTTAATAATGAAGTTTAAAAAATTTGCAGGTGTTGGTTTATTATTTGCCGTTGTTTTATCGGGAGCAAGCTTATCTTGTGTTTTTGCGGAAAATATGACATCAAAGTATTTTACTGATGTCAATCCCAATAGCTATGGTTGGGCTTCAGAGTATGTTGATTATATTGCGGAAAACAATATTGCAAACGGCGTAGGCAATGGTTTATATGCTCCGGAGGTAAACATCAAAAAAGGTGATTTTGCCGTACTTACGGACAGAACTTTTAAACTTGAAAAGAATGACAATGTTATTGGAAATGCTTATTATTCACAGGCTGTTGCAAACTGCGGCAAGGCAAATATAATTGCAAATGTCAATATATATGAGCCTTTGCAGGACATAACAAGAATAGAGGCTGTTTCTATGATTTATAATGCTTTAAGAAACGGCGGATATTATACACAAAAAATCGATATAGACAAAATAAATGTTTTTTCCGATAACAACTTGATTGTTGGTGTAAATGAAAAAAATGCGGCTGTAGCTTTATATGATTTGGGGATCATAAGCGGCGATAATGAGCATAGACTCAATCCTGATTCAACAATGACAAGAGCTGAAATGGCTGTTATTTTTGCAAAGCTTAACAGATATATCGCCGATCATAGTACGGAAACAACTCCGCCTGTAAATGAACCGCAAGAGAATATTGCACCTGTGGAAAGTGTTCCCGAGCAGACTAAGCAGGAGGAAACAGAAAATAAAATCGTAGAAAATCAGAAACTCAGAGATTTAAAGTTTGAATTGAACGATGATATTACAAGTATAGATATAAAATTTATGCCGGATACGGTAAATAATTACGCCAATATGTCGGAAAAAATGAATATATATTTATATGATAGATTCGACAAGCTTATATATGAAAAGAAGGATGAAAATGTATCTATACAGAATAATCATGATGTTGTTGAATATAGTTTTGATTTGCAGGATATAAATAAATTTTTGGATAATAATAATGCCTCGACTACACTTACACACAGTAGGTTGGTAGTAGAAGTAATGTCGGATGGCAAGATATGTGCTACAGGAGAGTACAAAGCAGAAGTTGTGCTTAGTATACCCAAATACTATGAGAGCGGAAGTGTCAGAGTTAATGTTAATGTTGATGATATATATATAAATTCAAAGAGTAAATTACATATAAAGATCAAATGTGTTCCCATGGGCGGAAAAATGTCAGAACAAGAGGAATCCAAGGTTGGAGGTATAAGCTGCGTATGTACGGATTTAATGGGAAAGACTGTTGATCATTTTCAGCTTTCATCGAATACTTCAGCCGATTATGAACTTTCGGGCGCAACATCAATAATACGATTTGAATAATAATAGAATATATAAATATTCCATTTCGCCACAAATCCATAAAAAACTTTACAAATTCTTAAAACTATGTTATAATATTTGCATAAGTAAAATATAGGGTGTTTTTATGCATCCGCATTTCCAAAAAGGAGGTTTTTTTATGGTAAAGAAATGTATTGCTGAGTTCATCGGTACTGCCGTGCTTGTTATATTTGGCTGCGGCGTAGCAATGACTTACGGCGGAATGGTAGACGGCGCAGGCGTATCCGGCGCAGGCTGGGTGGGCATAGCTCTTGCCTTCGGTCTTGTTATCGTGGCAATGGCTTATTCTATCGGCAACATATCGGGCTGCCACATCAACCCTGCTGTTTCCATCGCAATGCTTGTTAACGGCAAGCTTTCAGTTCAGGAATTTATAGCTTATGTAGTAAGCCAGTTCATAGGCGCTATTGCAGGCGCTCTCGTACTGCTTGCTATATTCGGCAGCCAGATCGCGACCCTTGGCATGGGTACTAACGGCTTCGGCGAGGCTTCGGCTCTCGGCATTGGCGTTATGGGCGCATTCATTGCGGAGGTAGTGCTCACCTTTGCTTTTGTTATAGCCATCTGCGGTGTAACAAGCAAGGAGAAGTTCACAAGTACAACAGGTCTTGTTATAGGTCTTGCGCTTACTCTTGTTCATCTTCTCGGTCTGCCTATCACAGGTACATCGGTAAATCCCGCAAGAAGCTTCGGTCCCGCTCTTGTTTCCGCTCTTGCAGGCGGCAACGGCGGCGCTCTCGCTCTCAGCCAGGTTTGGCTTTTCATAGTTGCGCCTCTCATCGGCGGTGTTTTGGCTGCTGTTGTTTATAAGGCACTTGACAGCGAGGAATAAATTACATAATTAATAAAGGGCGGATATTCCGCCCTTTTTGTGTGTAGATAAACACCTCATTGTATGAAATTTTGCGGGCGAGCAATGCTCGCCCCTACGAGTGATTAGCTCACATTGTGGTTTGTAGGGGCGTGCATTGCACGCCCGGTTATAACACTTTTTCATTTTTGTCAAGGCTTATAATTTTCCCTCATTTTTGCAAGCTCCAGTCCTTCCTTGCCCGTCATATGCTCTATTTCGACCTCTATCATGCAGAGTGCGTCATAAAATTTATCTATTTCGGCTTTGTGCTCCTCGTCACTTCCGTTGGGGTTATATTTTTCCGCAAGTGCGTATATGGAGCGGTATATCTCATCGTTGCTTTCAAGTATTCTTGCCTTGCCGAAAACTATAACGCTTCTAAAAGCCGTGGTGTATTTTTCGGGTATCACATCGTCGTTTGACACAACGCAGAAGGACACCTTCGGACATTTCTTTATTGCGTCGAGCTTATGCCCCGTTTTGGCACAGTGGAAATAAAGCTTTTTGCCGCTGTATACATAGCTTAACGGCACGCCGTAGGGGTAGCCGTCGTCGCCTATGACGGAAAGCACTCCCGATGTGGCGCCCTCAAGTATATGCTCACATTCCTCAGCCGAAAGCTGCTGTCTGTTTCTCCTCATCTGTCTGAACATGGCTTTTCTCCTTTATTTCTGCGAAAGATAGTCCTTGTATGCAAATATAGAGGCTATAGTTTTGCTGTCGCATATTTCGCCCTTATATATAAGCTCTGTGCATTCGTCAAGCGTATAGCGCTCCAAGGTTATAAATTCGTCGTCATCCATATTAAAGCTGCCTTTTTTTAGTCCCTCTGCTCTGTATATATAGAGTACCTCGCTGCAAAAGCCTATGGAGGAATACATTTTGAACATAAATGTCATTTTGTCCGCCTTGTATGATGTTTCCTCCTCCAGCTCTCTCACGGCGCAGTCGTATGGGTCTTCGTCCTTTTCAAGCGTTCCCGCGGGTATTTCGAGCGTTTCGCAGCGCGCCGAATGTCTGTACTGCCTCACAAATATTATTTTTCCCTCGTCGTCTATGGGGAGCATTGCCGCCGCTCCGCCGTGTTTTACGGTCTCCCTTGTGGTCTCTCTGCCGTTGGGGAGCACTATTACATCCTTTTCTATATCAAATATCTTGCCCTTGTAGGCTATCTCACTTTTTTTGACCTCGTAGCTCATGGTCGATCCTCCTTATTTTTTTATATAAGTATACACCCGTTTAAAAAATTTTTCAATATTACCCGGAATTTTTTTAATACTTTAATTGACAGAATTGCTATGTTGTGTTATATTATTTCTATGAGTTGCTTTAAATAAAACTTAAATTTCAAAAAGGAAGGAAAATCACAATGAAAAAATTTTTAAGCATTTTACTAGCAATGACTTTATGCCTCGGCGCAGCAGGCTGTGGAAATAACGCTTCGGACGAAACGGCAGACGCGAGCGGCGCAGCTTCAACGGGCGAAAAGATAATCGTAGGTCTTGACGACCAGTTCCCGCCCATGGGCTTCAGAGATGAAAACAACGAGATAGTAGGCTTTGATATCGACCTTGCAAAGGCAGCAGCCGAGAAAATGGGTGTTGAAATCGAATTCCAGCCCATCGACTGGGACAGCAAGGAGCTTGAGCTCAACTCCGACAAGATCCAGCTCATTTGGAACGGACTTTCTATCACGGACGAAAGACTTGAGGCTATGGACTTCACAAAGCCTTATCTTGACAACAAGATGATAATAATAGTAAACGAAGGCTCCGACATAAAGACAAAGGCTGACCTTGCAGGCAAGGTAGTAGGCGTTCAGGACGGTTCATCCGCTGTTGACGCTGTTGAGGCTGACGACATACATAACAGCTTTGCGGATATGCCCAAGTTTGACACAAACATACTTGCTCTTGCAGACCTTGAGGTAGGCAGAGTTGACGCAGTTGTTGCAGACCAGGTTGTAGCAAGATACTATCTTGCTCAGAATCCCGACAAGAAGTTTGTCATCCTCGATGAGGACTTCGGTTCGGAGGTTTACGGCGTTGCGGCAAAGAAGGGCAACACAGAGCTTTTGGAAAAGCTCCAGAAGGCGCTTGACGAGCTTTATGATGAGGGCGTTTCCGCTTCAATATCCGAGAAGTGGTTCGGCGAGGACATCGTTATAAACGGCAAGGATGAGTAATGTGCAGTCATTTCAAACGGGCGGGCTTATGCCTGCCCGTTTTTTGACACCGTATAAATCAGGAGGAAAAATATGGATCTTACAGCTTGGATTTTGCAGATGCTCACGGGCGTAAAGCTTACAATACAGCTTTTCATAGTTACAATAGTATTGTCCATACCGCTCGGGCTTGTGCTTACCTTCCTTAAAATGAGCAAAAATACAGCGCTGAGCAAGGTGATTTCTTTTTATATACTTATCATGAGAGGCACGCCCCTGCTCTTGCAGATATTCTTTGTTTATTTCGGTCTGCCCTTCATACCAGTTGTGGGCAAATACCTTGTTATAGACGACAGATTCACGGCGGGCGCCATTGCCTTTATACTCAACTATGCGGCGTACTTTGCCGAGATATTCAGAGGAGGCATACTCTCCGTGGACAAGGGACAGTATGAGGCGGCAAAGGTGCTCGGCATAAGCGATATGCAGACGCGCTTCAGGATAGTTATGCCCCAGATGTTCAGAATATCTCTGCCCGCCGTGGCAAACGAGACTATTATACTTTTGAAGGATACCGCGCTTATAACAACGCTGGGTCTTTCCGACCTGCTCAAGGTAACAAACACTATCGTAAACAGAACTACAAATGTTTCGGCTTATGCCGTGGCTGCGGCTTTTTATCTCATATTAAGCTACATTTTGTCCGCTCTGTTTGTGAAGCTTGAAAAGAAATTTGACTTTTAGGAGGGTGAAATATGTACGAAATAGAGGCTAAAAATGTGAGAAAAAGCTTCGGCTCTCTTGAAGTCCTTAAGGGCATAGATCTCAACATATCAAAGGGCGAGATAGTGGCTGTGCTCGGTCCCTCGGGCTCTGGAAAGAGCACATTTCTGAGAAGTCTTATAGACCTTGAAACCATAGAGGAGGGCACGGTGAAGATAGCGGGGGAGTATCTCTGCAAGGACGGAAAATATCCCCACAACAAGGAAAAAGCAAGGATACTTTCAAAGGCGGGAATGGTTTTTCAGCACTTCAATCTCTTCCCGCATATGAGCGTAAAGAAAAACCTCATGTGCGCGCCTATGCTCAACAAGCAGGGCACAAAGGAGGAAATAGAAAAGCTTGCCCGTGAAATGCTTAAAAAGGTAGGGCTTGAGGACAAGCTCGACGTTATGCCTTCGACGCTTTCGGGCGGACAGAAGCAGAGAGTCGCCATAGCGCGCGCCCTCATGAGAGACCCGGAGATCATACTCTTTGACGAGCCCACATCGGCTCTTGACCCCGAGCTTACGGGCGAGGTCTTGAATGTCATAGCAGACCTTGCAAAGGAGGGCATAACAATGGTGATAGTTACCCATGAAATGGGTTTTGCCAGAGAGGTCGCCGACAGGATAATATTCATGTATGACGGCGTTGTTACAGAGGACGACACCCCCGAGGTGATATTCAACCACCCCAAGAACGAGAGAACACGGGCATTTATACAGTCGGTAATAAAATAACGGAAAATACAAAAAAACGGTTGACAAAAATATCCTCATTATGCTATAATACTTTTGTTATGCCGCACGAATAGGTTTATAAGTTGATTTATCACACCAAATTCGGCGAGTTTTGTTTAAGGAGGTGTACAAGGGAATGTACGCGATTATTGAAACAGGCGGTAAGCAGTATAAGGTAAGCGAAGGCGACATCATCACCGTTGAGAAGTTAGGTGTTGAGGCTGATTCAAAGTATACCTTTGACAATGTGCTTGCAGTATGCGACGGCGACAGCTTCAAGTTCGGCGCAGACGCATCGGCAGCCAGCGTAGATGCTTCCGTAATAGGCGACGGCAAGGCTAAGAAGGTCATCGTTTACAAGTATAAGCCCAAGAAGGGCTTCCACAAGAAGAACGGACACAGACAGCCTTTCACAAGGTTAAAGATCGAAAAGATAAATGGCTGATGAATAAAAATGATAAAGGTCAATATTATCAGAAATAACGAGGGCAGGGTCTGCGGAGTGAATATAACGGAGCATGGCGACCCGATAGTGTGTTCCGCCGTGTCCATACTTTTGCTCAACACCCGCAACAGCATAGAGGCTTTCACAAAGGCAAAATTCAGCTACGAGTGCGCTCCCGACGGAGGTGACGCAGTGCTTGTCATCACAGCCTTTGACGCCGAAAAGAAGGCGGAGCTTCTCATGGACAGTCTTGTTCTCGGTTACAAAAGCATTGAAGAAAGCTATAAAGACGAAATAACAGTTTATGATTTAGGAGGTGCTACAAATGGTAAAGATCAACCTTCAGTTATTTGCTCATAAAAAAGGTGTTGGTTCCACAAAGAACGGCCGTGATTCCGAATCCAAGAGACTTGGCGTAAAGAGAGCCGACGGACAGTTCGTTAAGGCAGGCAACATCCTTTATACTCAGAGAGGTACTAAGATCCATCCCGGCATCAATGTAGGCAAGGGCGGCAACGACACACTCTTTGCTCTTGTTGACGGCAGAGTTAAGTACGAGAGAAAGGGCAGGGATAAGAAGCAGGTTTCTGTTTATTCCATAGCCGAGTAATTTATATTGACAGATGAAGCTGACCTGAGTTTGATTTCGGGTCAGTTTTTTTTCAAATTTATAAAAATGTTTTTTGCGGAGAAAATAGTATATGAAAGGAGAGGTGTCATGTTTGTAGACAGAGCCAAGATCCATATAAAGGGCGGAAACGGCGGAAACGGCGCCGTGAGCTTTTACAGAGCCAAATATGTCACAAACGGCGGACCCGACGGCGGCGACGGCGGCAAGGGCGGAGATGTCATTTTTGTGGCTGACGAGGGCGTAAACACTCTTCTGGATTTCAGATATAAGAGAATGTTCAAGGCTTCTCCGGGCGGTGACGGCGGCAAGCGCAACTGCACGGGCGCAGACGGCGAGGATGTCATCATAAAGGTGCCCGTTGGAACGGTCATAAGAGAGGCGCTCACAAACAAGGTCATGGCGGACATGACGCAAAACGGCGAGAAAAAAGTCATCATAAAGGGCGGCAAGGGCGGCAAGGGCAATCAGCACTTCGCCACACCTACAAGACAGGCGCCCAGATATGCCGAGAGAGGCAGGACATCAAAGGAATATGATGTCATACTGGAGCTTAAGCTCATTGCCGATGTGGGGCTTATAGGTTTTCCCAATGTGGGTAAGTCCACAATACTTTCTATGGTCACAAATGCAAACCCCAAGATAGCAAACTACCACTTCACCACGCTTTCACCCAATCTGGGCGTTGTGCGCAGCAGGTGGGGCGAGGACTTTGTTATGGCGGATATCCCCGGACTCATAGAGGGCGCAAGCGAGGGCGTCGGCTTGGGACATGAGTTTTTAAGGCATGTTGAGAGAACAAAGGTGTTTATTCATGTTGTGGACGGAGCGGCGCTTGAGGGCACCGATCCCGTTGAAAATATTGAAAAAATAAATGCCGAGCTTGAAAAATACAAAGAAGGTCTTTCAAAAAGACCCACCGTCATTGCCGTAAACAAGATGGATATTCCCGAGGCTAAGGAAAACTATGAAAAAATAAAGGAAAAATATGAATCCGAGAATATAAAGGTATTCCCTGTTTCTGCCGCCACCAACACGGGACTTGACGATATGCTCATGGCTGTGTCGGAGCTTTTGAAGGCTTATCCCGATGATGTGGTCTTTGAAGAGGAGTATGACGAATTTGCCGAGCTTGAGGCAAAAACGGCGGAAGAGCATGAGCCCTTCACCATAGAACGCTACAGCGAGCATTACTTTGTCGTAGAAGGCACGGGCGTTGAGAAAATGATGGGTTACACCAACATAGACACTGAAAAGGGCTTTGCCTTCTTCCAGAAATATCTGAGAGAAAAGGGCATTATTGCCGCTCTGGAGGAAAAGGGCATTGCCGAAGGCGATACGGTCAAGATATACGATCTGGAATTTGAGTTTTACTATTGATAAGGGTGATAATTATGACAAGCAAGCAGAGAGCTTTTTTAAGAAAAATGGCGTCAAAGCTGGACCCCGTGGTCTCCATAGGCAAAAACGGAGTTACTCCCGAGGTGATATCAAGCTGCGACGAGGCGCTTGAAGCAAGAGAGCTTATAAAGTGCAATGTGCTGGACAACTGCATGGAGGAGGTCAGAGCCGTTGCCGATACCTGCGGCGGCAGAGCCAGAGCCGATGTAGTCCAGGTGATAGGACGCAAATTCGTGCTTTACAGACCCAAGAAGGATAAGCCTGTGATAGTGCTGCCAAAGTGAAATATAAAATATATTTTTCCTAATAATACAACCCCCTTTAGGCATAGGCTTAAAGGGGTGATTTTTATGAGCAGTTTTAAATTTGCCATAGTAGGCGGAGACAACAGATATAAGATACTTAAGGAGCTTTTGGAAAAGGACGGTTGCATCGTTTCGGCTTACGGCAATATACACATCGATTCCGAGGAAAGCCTTGAAGGATGCATAGCGGGCGCAAAAGCGGTCATTTTGCCCATACCCGTTTCAAAGGATGGAGAGCATATAAATATGTGTGAGGATATGAGGGTGACATTTGACGAGCTTTTTGAAATAATGCAGAGAGAGGAAGTCAAGCTTTTTGTTGGAGGCGTGGTGTCCGAAAAGCTGAAACAAAGCGCACGCGAAAGAGGCATAACTGCGGAAGATATTTTTGAAAGGGAGGAAGTAGCCATAAATAATGCCGTGCCAACTGCGGAGGGCGCTATAATGACTGCCATACAGGAGAGTGACAGAGTGCTTTTTAAGAGCAAGGTGCTTGTGACGGGCTTCGGCAGATGCGGAAAGGTGCTGAGCGCCATGCTCAGAGGCATGGGAGCGGATGTGAGCGTGACATTCAGAAAAAAGAGCGACGAGGCGTATATTAATGCTTTTGGTTGCAGGGGCGTGGATATAAGAGAGCTTGAAACGGCGCTGAACGATTTTGATTTTATATTCAATACCGTTCCCGCGCTCATACTTGACAGCGAGAGTCTCAAAAGAGTGCGAAGCGACGCCGTTATTGTAGACATAGCTCAGGCTCCCGGAGGCGTAGACTACGGCTGCGCCTCTAGGCTCGATATAAAGGCGCTGTATTGCCCCGGGCTTCCCGGCAGGGTAGCACCCTACACAGCGGCGGAGATACTCAAGGCAGCCATAACGGACATCATACCGTATAACACCTAATCCCCCTTTATGTCATAGAATACAAAGGGAGGTGATACAATGGACCTACAGGGAATAAATCTTGGTCTATGTATGTGCGGTTCCTTTTGTACCTTCGGCGAGGTAATGCGGGAGGTAGAGAAGCTGAGTAAAAGAAAGATCAAAATACATCCGATATTCAGCTATAATGCAGACAGCATAAACACAAGGTTTGGCGCTGTAGAGGATTTCAGAGAAAAGCTATATGATATTACGGGAAATGAAATAATATCAACAATTAAGGAGGCTGAACCCATAGGTCCTCAAAAGCTGCTGGATATTATGCTGGTCGCGCCCTGCACGGGCAACACTATGGCAAAGCTTGCAAACGGTATAACCGATACCCCCGTGACAATGGCGTGCAAGGCTCATCTGAGGAACGATCGCCCTCTTGTGCTTGCGCCTGCCACCAATGACGCCCTGGGGGTAAGCCTTAAAAATATAGGAGAACTCATGATAAGAAAAAATATTTATTTTGTACCCTTCGGTCAGGATAATCCCGAAAAAAAGCCGCTTTCAATGATAGCGGACTTTAGCAGGATATATGACACATTGTGCCTTGCAATGGAGGGAAAACAGATACAACCCATAGTTTTTTAGTAAACTTGCACAAAAACAAAGCGCTACATTTATGCAATGTGGCGCTTTTTGCTGTTTTGTAACAAAATGTAATTTTGAATGCTGTAATTTTCTTAATATTTTAAGGATAATTTCTATAACAAATTGTCATAAAGTTATTACAAAATATTTCAAAAATCGCAAAAACTTTTTAAGTTTTGGGCAAAAAACTTGACAAATACTTGATTTTAGTATAGAATATCATTCGTAACATTTGCGTAACATCTTTTAATAATTACAATTAAAGTGTGAAACAAATTTATTGGAGAGTGATATTTATGAAGTTGTATAATATGTTATTGGCAGGCGCTGCGGCAGCGCTTGTGGCGGCAGGTATGTCATATACGGCAGTGCGTGCCGAGGAAGGTGTTTTTTCGGAGCTTATATCAAGCGGAGATATATTGAATGCTATGCCCACAAAGAATACCGATGCAAATATCTATGTTACCTGTAAGGCATCTGTGGATATGAAGGCGGATTCCTCAAACGAATCAAGGCAGATAAGGCTTTTGCCTTCGGGCTATAATCTCGATGTGCTCGGTACGGAGTACGGTTGGGTATATGTACAGGATGACGACGGAAACACAGGTTATGTCTATTGCACAAATGTTACATTTAAAAACGGCGAAAAGCCCGCTAACATAGATCCTATGGAAAAGCTTGGCGAGGAAATGGCAGGCTTTTCAAAGAAATACTTAGGTATTCCCTATGTATGGGGAGGTACCAGCCTTACATCGGGCGTTGACTGCTCAGGTTTTGTGTACAGCATATACAAGAACTACGGCATTACGCTCAACAGAAGTTCAAGCAGTATGTATGCCTCAAACGGTGTGTCCGTAAGCAAGGCAGATCTCAGAGCAGGCGATCTGGTGTTCTTTAACACGGGCGGCAGAGGCGTTTCCCATGTGGGTATGTATATAGGCAACGGTCAGTATATACACGCCGCAACAAGAAATGTTATGATATCAAGCCTTTATGACAGCTATTCCACAAGAACATATGTGGGCGCTAAGAGAATATTGGTATAACAGAAAACATCGGCATAACCTGCCGATGTTTTTGCGTGTCGATAAACACCTTATTGTATGTATTTTGATTTTTTCGACACGCAAAAGGGAGCATTTTTCGCTCCCTTTAATTTTATTTGTATATTTTATTTTATAAAACTCAGCAAAAAAACAGGAGTTTAGATTTTCCTTTGCAGATGAACCATATCCGTCAGTTGCTTACCGCATTCATATTAGAGGCGTATCCTCAGATTATGCCGCAAAAAATCATTCACTTATTATTGTCTTTTCATTCATTTCAAAAAGAAGGTCGTCGCATTTATCAATATCAAGTTTCTTATTAAGCGCAAAAATTATGATGCTGTCTCTTCTGTTTCTGGAATAAAGCTCTCCTGCCCTGCCGATCCTAAGAAGTCTCTGCGCGTCCTTCAATTCAAGCCCCATGCCGAAAATAAGCTGTATAAGCTTATCTCTGGAGGGATTGGATTTTACGCCCGAAAATATCTGATAGCCGTATATCTGATCCAGCCCCGAATTTTTTATAGCCTCGTTTTTGGACATTTTATATTTTTCAAGCAGCTGCTCCAGATATTCCGAAAGATTTACATCCAGCATTTCATCGGAATTTTCGTCTATGTAGTCTTGGATATTTTCTTTGTTCTGCAATATTTTTAAAAGTTCATCGGTAGTTTTTTTTATATCCATATTTACCGCCTCCCAAAATTATGATATAATATTTTTTAAAAAAAATCAATATACGGAGGAGAAAAAAATGACGGTGCTTGCCGCACAATATGAGCTTGAACAATATAAAACACTTGAAAAACTGGATAAAAATGGGAATGTACGCCTTGCGCGGGATATAAGGGACAACAGTCTTTGGGTAATAAAAGCAATATCCGAAAGTGCGGCGGAGACATACAAAAGAATTGTGGGAATAAGCTGTGAAAGTCTGCCGTATATAAGGGATGTGCTTGGAGCTGACGGTAATTATTATGTGATAGAGAAATATGCCGAGGGCTCGGAGCTTATAAAAATCATAGAGGAAAAGGGAAACTTGCCCGTATATATGGTTACATACATAATGAAGGACATATGCGACGCCATGCATATACTCCATTCAAAGGGCATAATACACAGGGACATAACTCCATCCAACATAATAATAAAAAACAACGGCAGAGCAATGCTTATAGATATGGGCATATCCCGAATAAAGAAAAAAGACACCACCCACGACACACATGTGCTGGGTACGGCGGGATATGCGGCTCCGGAACAGTTCGGCTTTGCCCAGACCGACGTTACGGCGGATATATACGCCTGCGGTGTGATAATGAATGTTATGCTGACGGGTAAGCTTCCCGCAGATGAAAAATACAGAGACAAGCTCGATTACATCATAGACCGCTGTATAAATATAGACCCCAAGGAACGCTATCATTCCGCGGGAGAGTTCAAGGCGGCGCTCATACGCTCAGAGGGCATAATGGGCAGAGCCATAAACTGTTTTGGCAAGCTGCCGGGCTTCGGCGGAGGCGGATTTGAAAGAGCTGCGGCAGTAGTTGTGTATACAATAGCGGCGTTTTTCTTTGCGATTGCCGTGCTGTGCCTTGCAAGACTGGGCAGCAAATACGACTTTTTGATGTATATAATGTTCAGTATATTTGTAGTGCTTATGCCCTTTCTTATCGCAAGCAATTATCTTGGATTTATAGACAGAATGTCTTTTACCAAAAATCTCAGCAAGCGTTTCAGACAGATAATATGCTATATATTCGCCTTCTGTGAGTTTACCGTAAGCCTGTTCCTGTTTTTATACTTTTTTGCAATGTAAAGGAAATTACCATGATGGATATAAAACGACTTTATATGCTTTTTTCAGCCGTAGCAATGGCGCTTATAAGCTTTGCTCCCATATGCGGGGGAATATACGGTATTCCTTCACAGCCGTTTTCGCTGTATCAGATATGCGGTGCATATATACTGATCATTCCTCTTATGATCGTTCTTGACACGGTATTTGACAGCTTTTTGTTATTCCGCTTCAAATTCAATTTTGTATTCTGCGAGCTATGGTGTATCATACTTTTTTACATATACTGCCGTATTGCCATATACGGCTATAAGCCACAAAATATGACGCCCGTATTCTATATATCATTTATATTTGCGGCAATAGCCGCCGCCCTCGCTCTGAGCATAAGAGACTGTGATAATTCGGGAATGTCGTGTATAAAAAAATACGACCTTGTATGGATAGTGTTCTTTGCAGCGGCGGGCGTTTTTATTGTTTCAAGATGTATAACGATCAAAAACAATCCTGCGTCGATAACAAGCTTTGACGACGCCATATCAAGGACATTCATATGTCCGTATTAAGCTTAAAATACCTCCTCATATTATGCTGGCGGCATAGTACATGAGCGTCTTTTTCTGTTAGAATATAGAAAAAACAAGGAGGTATTTTTTTATGAAGAAAATCATATCAATCATTTTAAGCTCGGTATTGGCCATAAGCATCTGTGTATCGGCGGCAGCAAGCACAGGCTATGTTTATAATGGAAGTAAAGCCAATATCGAATACGATGCAATAGTAAAGGACGGAACGCTCTATGTTCCCGTATGTAAGGTGGCATTATACGGAATGGTAAAATCAACCGAGGACGCCTCAAAAGGTACCGTAACAATAGAGGCTCTGTACAGACCCGGCTATTTTACGCTTACAGCGGGAAGTAATATAGCAAGAAAGAACGGCGTGAACATAGTTATTTCGGGCACGCCCTTTATGTCGAGCGGAGTAATGTATGGTCCTGCCGACTTTATAGGCGAGCAGCTCGGTCTATCGTTCTCCTATGACAGTGCAAGCAATATTGTTACCATAACAAGCACCGGCGACGGAAAAATAAGCACCGTAACGGAACAGCAGACGGCTGCCGCTCCCGGCGAAAAAATGGTAACAAAATCGGAGCTTGAGGCTGCGGGCAAGGGTCCCGACTCCGTAAATTGGCGTTATCAGCAGGATTACCTTGCCAACAAGCCAATACCCGAATCTGCGCTCATATATAAGCCAAAGGCTGCTGCTCCTTCGGCATCGTCTTCGGGTGAAAAGATGGTAACCAAATCACAGCTTGAGGCTGCGGGCAAGGGTCCCGACTCCGTAAACTGGCGCTATCAGCAGGATTATCTTGCCAACAAGCCAATACCTGAATCTGCGCTCATATATAAACCCAAAACACAGAAGAAGCAGTCTTCGTCATCATCGTCAAGTTCAGGTTATACACCAAGCGATAAAGGATTTATAGGCGATATATTCAGTCCTATAACGGATACGTTTGACGCAATATTCGGAAAAGGCTCTTCGGATTACTATCTTGAGCATGGGCACTTATAATAAAAAACATTTTTTATGGGATTTCTGAAAGAAAAGAACAACCTAATGATATATGAGGGGTGGAGAAATCTCAAATACAGATATAGAGACAGACATTTTGGTACAGAGGATACTATGTAGACGCGGTAGGCAAAAACACAGCAAAAATAACGGAATATATAAGGAATCAATTAAAGGAAGATGAAATACTAAATCAAATGACATTGGAAGAATTAGCAGGTAACAGTCAAATCGCAAGTTGTAGTTGACGATGTGCCTTAAGGCACCAAAGAAAAACCCCCGGCTTTGCCGGGGGATATTTATTTTAGTCTATTGCAACAAAGCCTATCTCTTTAAGGTATTCCTCCGCTTTTTGTCCGTTTGCTTTTGACTTGTCAAATTTTGGCTCAAAAAGAATATTTGTGCCTTCATATTCCTCATTTTTGGTTATTATTCCTGTGTTATTGTCATATTTAAAGGGTCTGTTGTCTATAAATGTCATATCCGCAACAGCCATATAAATCTGTCTGTCCGCAAAATATTCAATGTTGTCGCATTCTATCATTCTGTAGAGTACGCCGTCAATTATCTGCTGAGAATATCCGCCGTTCATAACGGCTATATTCAGCTGCCATGGCTTGTAGCCCTGTATCAGAGGCGTTATACAGATGTCGTCGTCATAGCTCATGTCGCCGCCGTCGGTTTTCTCGACTGCCACAACAGCGTAGGTGCGGTCTGTATGATATTCTTCGGGGTTATCCGTATCAATATCTTTCAATTTTTTTCCCGATACCGTTCCCAAAAATGTAGCCTTGTACTTTCCGTCTGTAACGGTTTCATATTCTGTTCCCGTTTCTTTGAAATAGTCGGCAAGCGTGCTTTCGCCCAGCCTGTTTGCAAATTCATATGCACTCATATACCTGTATGCCGCAAAGGCTGTCGTTCCGCATACTAATATTGCGGCTGCCGCTATCGCAAATACTTTATTAAATTTTGACTTAGTTTTTTTCATTGTCATTTCCTCCTTTTCAATATCAAGCGAAAGTTCTATTGCATTCTTAACCGCTTCCGCATGAAGTCTGAGCCTTTTTTCCATGTCATATATTTTCATATGCCGTCAGCTCCTTCCAAAATTTCCTTAAGCCTTGTAAGCGCCTTTTTTGTACGGTATTTCACGGTGGAAACGGGTTGATTCAGCGCCCTTGCCGTTTCCTCGTATGTCATATCGTTATAGAATCTAAGCGTGATATACCGCGAAAGCTTTTCGTCCAGCCTGCACAATGCGTCTATTATCTCAAGCTCCGAGTCGGGCAGATCGTAAAAAACATTCATGCTGTCGTTAAGCTCCGCATGATACCGCCTTTTTTTGAGACAGTCCTTGCACTTGTTAATGACTATGCGCGTTATCCATGTTTTGAAAAGGTCTTTGTTTTTAAGCCTGCCGTAAGACTTGTAGGCTGAAAAAACCGCCTCTTGAACGCAGTCCTTTGCGTCCTCCGTGTCGTGGAGATAGCCCACGGCAATAAGAAACAAAGCCTTTTCGTATTCTTTGTATTTCTCTTCAAACAGCTCGTCAGCCAAATTTTTACCTCCTTTTGCGGGTGTTTTGTAAAGCCTTTACATATATTAGACGATAAAAGCATAAAAAAAGTCAATAGAAAATAAAAAAGGGAGCATTTTTTGCTCCCTTCTGCGTGTCGATAAAATACTTTTTTGACCCTTCAGTCGCCCTTCGGGTATCAGAACTTTCCCTTCGGGAAAGCGATGCCTTACGGCATCGTCGGATTAATCTTTCCGATTCAAATGCCAGCTTCCCTGCATTGCACCGAAAGATTTATCATTGTATTTTGTTTACAAAATACACTTAGACGCCGCCTAAAGTTGGGGACAGTCCCGGCTGCGCAGGACAGTCCCCCTTGACCGATAGGACAGCAAAATAAGGCGGCGGCTTTCGGCGTAGCCGAAAGTGCTGATTTCGCAAGGACGCCTTATAGTGCTACGCCCTTCGGGCGAAAGAAGTTTATCACATGGAATTCAAACATTATAAGCCGTCCTTTAACCCGTCAGGGTTAAGGGAAGGTGTCAATCCGAAAGGATTGACGGAAGGGTCTTGTTTGTATAATTTTACTTTTTCGACAGTCTCAAGGGAGCATTTTTCGCTCCCTTAAATTTTTATTTTTATATTTTATTTTATAAATCTCAGCTATAAACAGGAATTTATTGTTTCTTTATCTTTTTTCGGATAATCAGCTTTATGATAATAGCTACAGTCAAAACGACAACCGTTACTATACCATAAAATATAATGCTTGTGTACCATGGTGCGGACTGCATGGCATATAAATCGGGGTGTGCCTTAAAATCCCGGAGTACATATATTCCGTGTCCGATTAACACTCCAATGAATGAACCTATGATGGTATTCAAAATCAGATTGAGTTTTTTCAGCATAATAGTACCTCCAGCTAAATTCCGATTTATCTCTGTTTATATTTTTATTATATCAAAAAATACATTTTTTTCAATATAAAACCTTTATTTCACCCTCGTTATCCTTATGGAGTTGAGTACGGCTATGAGCGCCACGCCCACATCCGCAAATACGGCTATCCACATATTGCCGTAGCCCAGCACGGTTATTATAAGCACGAGCACCTTAAGCGCAATGACTATAAACACATTCTGCGAGCATATAGCCATTGTCTTTCTTGCAAGCCTCAGCGCTGCGGGAAGCTTTATAAGGCTGTCCTTCATTATGACTACGTCCGCCGCCTCTATTGCCGCGTCCGAGCCTATTCCGCCCATGGCTATGCCCACATCTGCGCCCGCAAGAAGGGGCGCGTCGTTTATGCCGTCGCCCACGGCGCATATCGTTTTGCAGCCCTTGCTGTAAAGCTCCTTTGTTTTTTCTATCTTATCCTGCGGCAGAAGCTCCGCATATACGGCGTCTATGCCCGCAGCCCTGCCTGTTTTTTCGGCTATCTCCCTTTTGTCGCCCGTAAGCATGGCAATATTTTTTATGCCGAGCGCCTTAAGCTCCGCTATAGCCTCTTTGCTGTCCTCTTTTATGGTGTCCTCGGCGTTTATATAGCCTATATATTCTCCATCGCAGGCGACATATATGCTCTTGCCCGCGGGCACGCTTATGCCGTTTTCGCTCATAAGTCTTTCGCTGCCCGCAAGTATGGTCCTTCCGCCGCATATGCCCTTTATGCCGTAGCCAGCTATATTTTCGACCTGTTCGGCATCGGGTATATCCTCGCCGCAGTAATTTACCACCGCCTGCGCAAGAGGGTGCGTTGAAAATCTCTCAACGGCTGCGGCATAGCGCAGAGCCTCGTCGTTTTCGTATTCCGTTACCTCAAAGCTTCCCTTTGTTACCGTGCCCGTTTTGTCCATCACAACGGCATCCGTGCGGCTCAAGGCTTCAATATAGCTGCTGCCCTTTACGAGCACGCCGCGCCTTGACATTGTGCCTATGCCTGCAAAGAAGGTGAGGGGTATTGAAAGCACCAGAGCGCATGGGCAGGAAGCCACAAGGAATATAAGCGCCCTGTATACCCACGCCTTGAGGTCATAGCCCAGAAGCGCAGGCACTATAGCTATCACTATTGCAAGCGCTACCACTATGGGAGTATACACCCTTGCAAACTTTGTTACAAAGTTTTCCGTCTTGGATTTCTTGGAGGACGCATTTTCTATAAGCTCCATAATGCGCGATACCGTGGAGTCGCTGTATTTTTTGTCGGCTTTTATATATATTACATTGCTGTTGTTTACGGAACCGCTCAGAACGCCGTCGCCCTCGTTTATCTCAACGGGAAGGGACTCGCCCGTGAGCGCCTTCATATCAAGCGATGAGCTTCCCTTTGTTACCGTGCCGTCAACGGGTATTTTTTCGCCCGGCTTCACGACCACGGTGTCGCCTATCTCCACTTCCTCGGGAGCCTTTTCCGTTATGCTTCCGTCAATAAGCACATACGCCTTTTCTATATTCATTTCCATAAGGTTCTTTATGGACCTTCTGGATCTGTCCACTATGCTGTCCTGCAAAAATTCGCCTATCTGATAGAAAAGCATTACGGATACTGCCTCCGTAAATTCGCCCAGACAGAAGGCGCATATTGTGGCAAAAGCCATGAGGAAATGCTCGTCGAGAGCCTTGCCCCTTATTATGCTCTTGAAGGCATTTATAACCACATCATAGCCGAATATGACATAGGCTGTGATGTAGAGCGCTATGCTTATATAGCCGTCGGTAAGTATAGCCCCCGCAAGAGCTATGATTCCCGCGGCGGCGCGTATAAGGCTCTTTTTGAGGTCAAATTCCTCCTCCTCGCAGCCGTGCTCGCATCCGCAGCAGCAGTGCTCGTGCTCGTGGCTATGCTCGTGCTCGTGATTATGCTCGTGTTCGTGTTCATGCTTACTCATGATAATCCTCCTCACTGTAGCCGTTTTTGTGGAGTATATGCTCTATACCCTTGTCGAGCAGTACGGAAACATGCTCGTCGTCAAGAGAATATATGGTCTGTTGACCGTCCTTTCTGAACTTAACTATGTCGTTCTGCCTTAAAAGGCGGAGCTGATGAGATATTGCCGATTGAGTCATGCCCAGCTCGTTCACAAGCTCGTTCACGCACATTTCGCTCTGGAAAAGGGCGTAGAGTATCTTTATCCTTGTGGCGTCTCCGAAAATTTTGAAGAAATCGGAGAGGTCGTAGCTCATTTCCTCCGAAAGCATTTTTATTTTTGCCATATGCTTACCTCCTTATATGAACATTTAATCATATATTCATTAATTATTTTAAAAAATATGAACAAGCCACTGCATTTATATCATATATGAGCACTTGTTCATATTTTCATTATATTATACTCTTGTAATTTTGTCAACCGTTTTCTTCAATTTTGAAAAAATTTTTTATTTTTTTGAGTATACCGCTTTCGTCGTCCGTCTGATATTCTATGAATTTGCCCGTGCCTATGGCAACGCAGTTGACGGGGTTGTCGGCTATTGTACATCTTATGCCTGTTTCTCTTTCTATCATTCTGTCAAGACCCGAGAGAAGGGCGCCTCCGCCGGTTAGCACTATGCCTCTGTCCAGAATATCTCCCGACAACTCCGGGGGCGTGTTTTCAAGCACATACCTTACGGCGTCGAGTATAGACCTTACGCATACTCTCACAGCCTCATACATTTCTCTTGAGGTTATCTCTATTGTCATGGGCATACCCGTTGTGGCGTTTCTGCCCTTTACCTCCATACGGCTCAGGGGTGTGTCGTCGGCAGCCGTGCCCACTATTATTTTTATGTTTTCAGCCGTCTTTTCGCCTATCACCATTTGGTGCTCGTCGCGCATATATCTCACAATGGCGTCGTCAAATTTGTCGCCCGCTATTTTTATGGAGGTGCTCACGACTATACCGCCGAGCGATATAACAGCCACGTCTGTGGTGCCGCCGCCTATGTCCACCACCATGCTTCCGCAGGGTCTGTATATGTCAAGCCCTGCGCCTATTGCCGCAGCTATGGGCTCCTCTATTATATACACCTGTCCTGCGCCCGCATTCCTTGTGGATTCTTCCACGGCGCGCTTTTCAACATCCGTTATCCTGCTGGGAACACACACCGCTATACGGGGCTTTTTGAGCCAATGCGTGCCAACGGACTTGTCAATGAAGTATCTTATCATTCTTTCCGTGACCTCAAAGTCGGATATAACTCCGTCTCTCAAAGGTCTCACAGCCGTTATATTCGCGGGAGTTTTGCCCAGCATTTTGCGCGCCTCTTCGCCCACGGCTACTATTGCTCTTTTGTTGTTGTCCACGGCTACAACGGAAGGCTCCTGAAGCACTATGCCTTCACCCTTGCAATATACTATTACGCTTGCCGTGCCCAGATCTATGGCTATATCGTTGCCAAGTACCATATACTACTACTCCTTTTCCTCCGCATCCTCCGAAGGGGTCAAAATAATTTTAAGCTTTACTATCCTGTTTTTATCCGTTTGTTCTATAAAGAAACGCGCGTTCTTGTCCTCTATGGTCTCGCCCGTGACGGGGAACCTGTCCAAAAGCGCTATAACATAGCCGCCTATCGACTCTATGTCGTCATTTTCAAAGCTTGTTCCCAGAGCATCGTTCACATCGTCAAGTCTTGTACTTCCTTCGACAAGATACTCATTTTCCTTTATGCTCTGTATTTCCTCTTCATCCTCGCGTATTTCGTCTATTATATCGCCGACTATCTCCTCTATGAGATCCTGAAGCGTTACTATGCCCGCAGTTCCGCCGTATTCGTCAAGCACTATTGCCATGGATATGGATTCCCTTTTCATATCGGCAAAGAGCTTTGAACACTGCTTTGATTCGTATGTGAAATAAGGCTCTTTTACATAGTCAGCCACCTTGAAGCTGCCTATTTCGGGACTGTCAAGGAGCATAATGTCCTTGAATGACAGCGTGCCTATTATATGATCGTTTGTCTTGTTGTATACGGGGAGTCTTGTAAAACGCTCCTCCTTGAATACCTTTACAACGTCGTTGTATGTTATGTCGTCGGGTACAGCCACCATATCTATACGCGGTATCATTATTTCCTCGGCTGTGGAGCTTCTGAAGTCAACAACATTTGTTATCATTTCCTTTTCGTCGACCTCGAGCACGCCCTCCTCGTGGCTCACATCCACCATAGTCCTCAGCTCGTTTTCCGTGACTATGGGCGCAGAATTGTCCTTTTTGCCTATTATTTTGAAAATAAAGCCCGTTATTATGTTAAGAAGAAATATGAACGGTGTGAATATCACCATGCAAAACGCTATGGGCTTTACGCAAAGACGACATACAAGCTCTGCATTGTCGCTTGCAAAGCTCTTTGGTGTGACCTCGCCGAATATAAGCACCAGCACGGTGAGAACTCCCGTCGCTATGCCTGCGCCCTTGCTGCCGAATATGTCGGTCGCAATGACTGTAGCCAGAGCGGAGGCGCCTATGTTCACCACGTTGTTGCCTATAAGTATGGCGCTTAAAAGCTTGGCAGAATTGTCTGTTACCTTCTGAATGAGCTTTGCATTTTTAACTCCCTCGTCTACCATTGCTCTGAGCCGTATCTTGCTCAGCGACATGAGGGCTGTTTCCGAGCCCGAAAAGAAGGCTGATAAAGCCAGACAAACTATAAGTACGATTGTTCTTGTCAAGTATCGCGAACTGTCAGGGTCCACTAAGATCACACTCCCGATTTTTAAAAATTTTATTTACGGATACCGACGCTTTGCTTTTTGTGCGCAAAGCGTCTGCGTATATTGGATAAGCTGATTATAACATAAAAAATTATAATTTCCAATAATATTTTTTATTTTTTTCTAAAACTTCCTTATATTTTTTCAAAAAAATAAAAAAATATTTGAAATATCCTCTTTTATTTTTTGTTCAATAATGGTATACTTAATTTATGACAGAGCAGACAGGTCTGCTCTGCGGCGGAAGAAGGACAAAGGATGTGCTTTAAATGAGCCTGAATACAGTTCACGGCGGAGATTTGGATGAAATTTCAAGGATATACGGTATAGATAAGTCCTGTATTTTGAACTTCGGAGGCAACGTAAATCCTCTCGGACTTCCGCAGTCCGTCAAAAAGGTCATAAGAGAAAATGCGTCGGATGCGCCCACTCTTTATCCCGATGTGTCCTATGTGGAGCTTAAAAACGCCATAGGCGAATATACGGGCATAGACAGCGCTCATATACTCACGGGCAACGGCTCTACGGAGCTTATTACTCTTTGCATAAACGCAGTAAAGCCCAAAAAGGCAGTAATAGTTTCTCCCGCCTATTCCGAATATCTCAGGCAGATCGAGCTTGCGGGCGGCAGCGCCGAGCTTTTTCCGCTCAGAGAGGACGAGGAATATGCCCTCAATATAAAGAGGCTCAAGAGCGTTCTGGACGG
>CANQVZ010000007.1 GCA_947627425.1 uncultured Clostridia bacterium
ATAGAAGGACTGCCTCTGTACGAGAGCTGAAGCATCTTCACATCGCCGTCCTCATAATAGCCGAAGCGGTCCTTTTGGTGCATGAAATCTATATCCGTTTTGCTGCCGTTCCTGTCGGTGAAGGTCTGCTTTGAGGTCATAGCCTTATTGAATTGGCTTGACCATGTTCCTTTGAAGTACACCGCATTCACAAGCGCCGCCAGAAAATCGGGCGAATCGATTATTTTGTCTATCTTGCCGTTTGTGCTCTCGCTGCACCACTTATTTATTTTTGAAACTGCGTCGCCGGAGCTTACCAAGCCCATTTCTGCGTTGTAATATTCCTTCATTTTGTCGGCATAGGTCTTGTCAAATTCAATGCCCATCGCCCTTGTGGTGTTGAGCCAAATGCTGTCTGAAATTTTGAGCTGCGCCATATCCTCATTGGAATAACGCTCTATGAGCTTTTGTACATAGGCGTTAAATTCGTCTAAATCCTCTATGTCCAGAGCGGAAAGTATCTCCTGCCTTGTGTCGCCCTGCGCCCCGTTAGCCGCAAGCGCCAAAGCCAGCTTTATGCTTAAGGGCGAGAACATATAGTTTTTATTGTCGGGCATGAGAGCGTTCAGCTTATAGGCAAAGCCGTCTGCCGTGTTGTCGGCGGGAACGACCGTTTCGCCCGCGTCGCTTCCCTGTCCGTCCGAATTTATGTAAGCCGTCTTTGTGTCGCCGTTCCAGCTGACATTGAGCCCGAGCGCCTCGCCTACGGCTCTTAAGGGGATATACACCCTGTCGTTTAATATAACGGGCTCGGTGTCAAGCTCCTTGTTATTCACGACAACGGAGGCAGCCCTGCCTCCGGCATAGCCCACAACACCCGCAGTAAGCACGGCGCAGAGCGTGAGAGCGCATATCCTTATAAATTTACCCTTCATAAAAAACCTCCTTTTTTATATTTAATGCACCTGTCCGTCTATGGACTTTGCCCTGTACTTGGAATAGGCAAAGCGCTGACTGTGATAAAGTCCGTAATAACCCGAAAGCATATAGCTTATGGATATAGAAAGCAGAAAATACGGCACAGCCTCTATGCCGAAAAGCTCAAGAGCTATGAGCAGAGAGGAAATGGGGCAGTTGGTGACTCCGCAGAATATGGACACCATGCCTATAGCCGCGCAAAGCGAGGGCGACATACCCATAACGCTGCCCATAAAGCAGCCGAAGGTCGCGCCTATGCAGAACGAAGGCACTATCTCTCCGCCCTTGTAGCCGCTTGCGAGCGTTATTGCCGTAAACAATATTTTCCAAACAAAGTCGAGAGGTCTTGCATTGCCCTCTATGGCTGTTTCTATAAGCTCCATTCCCGTGCCGGTATAGTCCCAGCAGCGCAGAAGAAGCGTCATAATTATAATTAGAGTGCCGCCTATCACCGCTCTTGCAAATACATTGGTGAAAAAGCCCGACATGAGCTTATGCATGGCTTTGAGCACTATGCAGAAAATAACGCTCACGCCTGCGCAGAGACAGGCGAGAAATATTGTCTTTACAGCCGTAATTGCCGAAAAATTGACTATTTCCGTTATTTGAAAGCTCTCGGGCACCGCGCCCAGCCTTACTGCCACGGCGCTTGCCATAAGCGAGGCTATCGTGCAGGGAACAAGCGCGGAATACTGCATTATGCCCACGCTCACCACCTCCATTGAAAAAACGGCTGCGGCAATGGGCGTGCCGAAAAGCGCAGAAAATGCGGCGCTCATACCCGACATTATAAATACCTTCTTGTCCTCGCTGTTGAGCTTGAAAAGTCCGCCGAAAAAGTTACCTATACTTCCGCCTATCTGCAAGGCTGCGCCCTCGCGTCCCGCAGAACCGCCGAACGCCTGCGTTATGACGGTGGAAACAAATATAAGAGGCGTCATCCTAAGCGGTATTTCCTTGCCCGATTGTATGGACTCCAGCACAAGGTTTGTGCCTCCGTCCTTTGAATAGTCCAAAAGCTTATAAAAGCCCGCTATCAGCACTCCGCCCAGAGGCAGGAGAAAAACCATTTCGGGAGAAGCCACTCTTGCGGCTATGCTACGCCTTAAACAATATGAAAAAGCGGCGCAGACAAGTCCCAGCACTATGCCCGTATATATAGAAAAGCCTATCCATCTGCCAAGTATGCCCAGACGGTTGAAAATATGCTTGAAGAACCTAACCACATAGTCCATAAATTTACCTCATATATCAGCAGTTTATGAAATATTCCATTATCCTATAGCCGGGTTCTATGAAAAGTCCGCTGTCCTTA
The DNA here is from genome assembly GCA_947627425.1 of uncultured Clostridia bacterium. GTDB lineage: Bacteria > Bacillota > Clostridia > Lachnospirales > CAG-274 > Gallispira. The sequence continues at coordinate 2,273 of CANQVZ010000007.1, forward strand.
GCTCCCTTCTCGGTGAACACTCCGCCCTTCGCAGGCTCGCTCTTTTTGTAGATGAGGAAGGGAATGGGGTCGTTTGTATGCGTTCTGAGGCTAAGAGGCGTGGCGTGGTCTGGCATTATAAGCACCTTATAGTCGTCATAGCCTTCAAGAGCCTTCAAAACGGGAGCAAGTATTTTTTCGTCTATTATTTCTATAGACTTCTTTTTATTTTCTATCTCGTTTCTGTGACCGCACTCGTCGGGAGCCTCCACATGGATATAGACAAGGTCCTGTCCGTTTGCAAATTCCTTTATGGCTGCCTGAGCCTTGCCGTCGAAGTTGGTATCCATATAACCCGTAGCGCCGTCTACATGAACAACATTCATTTCCGAAAACTTGCCTATGCCCTTGAGAAGGTCAACGGCTGAGATCATGGATGCATTGAGCCCGTATTTCTGCTTGAAGGGAGTGAGGCTCGCTCTTACGCCCTCGCCCCAGAGCCACATACTGTTGGCAGGTCTTAAGCCCTTTTCTATTCTCGCCTTGTTGACGGGATGGTCCTTCAAGAGGTCGTAGGACTTCACCATGAGTTCATAGAGCTTCTTGGCGTTCTCGTGCTTGGGTATGTATTCCTTTATGGGCTTTCCCGTTATGTCGTGGGGAGGCGTAAGACTTCCCACATCGAGAGTGCCGTGGTCCCATATGAGGCAGTGGCGGTAGCTTACTCCGCTGTAGAGCTTGAATTCGTCATTGCCGAGCTTTTCCTCGAGGTAGTCCACAAGTATTTTTGCCTCCTCCGTGCTTATATCGTCGGAGCAGTAGTCAAGTATGGTCTTGTCCTCATATTTTTCCTCATCGGAAAGAGTGACAAGGTTGCACCTGAACGAAATATCCGTATCCTTCATATCTATGCCTATAGAACCCGCTTCAAGAGGCGAGCGTCCCGTGTAGCACTCCTCGGGATCATAGCCGAGAACGGAGAGATTTGCAACATCGCTGCCGGGCTTCATCTTGTCGGCAACGGTCTTTACAAGACCTACCGTGCCCGTCCTTGCAAGCTTATCCATATTGGGCTTGTGTGCCGCCTCCATAGGCGTTTTGTCGCCAAGCTCGGGCACGGGATAGTCAGCCATGCCGTCGCAAAGTAAAACCAGATACTTCATTTTTTTTCCTTCTTTCATTTTTTCTTTGATTTACCACTACATTTTACCACAATATTATTTTGTTAGCAATAATTTAATATTTTTTTATTAAAAAAAATTAAAGCACACTTCACACCCTGCAAAAAATTTTCAGAACGACCTGCCATCCGCCGCCTATGATCGGTCTTGATAAGCATTTTTACATATCGATGTTTCCTTGACATATACTGCTTTTTATGCTATATTACAATTAAATTGAACTGTATTTTTTATAAATGTACAAAGGAAAAATGAGCATGAAAAATAAAAATAACAAAAATTCAAATGAGATCACAAAGGAGATCTCAACCGAATACAATTATGGCATAGAGCTTTTCAGAATATTTTCTATGCTTATGATAATAATTATACACATGAACTTAAAGGGCGGTCTTCTGGGCTGTTTCGGAAGTGAGCTTAACAACGGCTACAAAACCGTATGGTTCGGAGAAGCCTTTTGTTTTTGCTGTGTAAACTGCTACGCACTTATATCGGGATTTGTTATGTACAACCGAAAGGCAACTGCCGAAAAGCTTATAAAGACGCATTTGCAGGTGTTCTCAATATCGGCTGTATGCGCGGTGATATTCCTTATTATAAACGACCCCAACATACCAAGGACAAAAATAACGGATTGTTTTTTCCCGCTTATTAAACAGCAATATTGGTATTTTGTGGCATACTATGGTATGTATCTCTTGATACCCTTTTTTAATGCAGCCATAGAAAAAATGGAGAGAAAAACTCACCGTACATTATGCTTCATTATTTTTGTTTTTTACACTGTTCTGCCCATTTCCATATCGGCGGATATTTTCCGTCACTCCAACGGTATGAGCGTATTTTGGCTTTCGCTCATGTATATTGTCGGAGCGTATTTCGGAAAATACGGTGTGCCGCATCCTAAATATTCACCCTTAAAGGCAATTTTGCTTGCTTTGCTCGTAGGCATAATATATGCTGTGACGGTAATATATCATTCTTATACATATTCGCTTGAAAACGGCAGTCTGGGCGATCAATTCAAATATCTTTTTTATACGCACCCGCTTAGCCTGCTTGAAGCCATACTGTTTTTGATGGCATTTTCTCAGCTCAAATTTAAAAATGATAAGGTCAAAAAAATACTGAAATTTTTTGGCGCAAGCTCCTTTTCAGTGTATCTTATCCATGTTAATCCGCTTATATTCGACATTGTTTTTGCGGGTAAATTTACTTTTTTGAGCAAATATAATTTTATTGTTATGGCTCTTATGGCAATACTTTGTGCCATGTGCATTTACGTGGTTTGTACGCTTGCAGATAAGATCAGGATATTGATACTTAAAATAACATATATCGACAGACTTCCCAAATATATTGCTAAGGCAGTAACATCAGTGTTTGATTTAATTGTTGACGCGCTTTCTTGAAAAATATTGTGTTATAATAAGGCAGAACAATTTATGATTTGTTCTGCCTCTGCGTGTCGATAAAATCGACACGCTTGAAAGAAATGCTTGCATTTCTTTCAGCTAGACTAAGGAAGGAACCAGCCGTGTTTTCTGAATTTTGGTGAATAAATCACCAAAATTACAGAAAAGTTCCTGTCCTCGGAGGAAGTGAATTCCTCCTGCGGATTTTAGTCTGCGACGCTTTTTTGATTGTACAAATCATATAACTTTTCATTTTTTGTATTAAATTGTACTTTTTCGACAGACTGAGGCAGAACAATTTTTGATTTGTTCTGCCTTTATTTAATTTAATGATATGACATAAATATCCGTCTTGATATAATATTACGCCCTCGGCAATATTTTTTTTGCAAAAAAATAACTATTACACTTTTAAAAATATCCGAACTGTGTTATAATCAAACAATGATAACGAGCAGGCAAACGCAAAGGAGAGAACGATATGAAAGCCGTAATTGGACTGGGAAATCCCGGCAGGGACTACAAATGGACAAGGCACAATGTGGGCTTTGAGGTAGTAAACAAGCTGACATATGACAACAACATAGATATGAACAGGGAAAGGTTCAGAGCCGTAACGGGCGAAGGCATAATAAAGGGCGAAAAGGTGATATTTATAGAGCCTCTGACATACATGAACCTAAGCGGCGAGAGCGTGAGGGAATTTGTGAGCTTCTATAAGCTTGAGCCCGAGGATATAATAGTAGTGTGCGACGACATAAATCTGCCCGTGGGCTCCGTGCGCATAAGGACAAAGGGCAGCGACGGCGGTCAGAAGGGACTTAGGAACATAATATATCAGCTGGGCTATGACAACTTTACACGCGTGCGTGTGGGCGTGGGCGAAAAGCCCGAAAAGTGGGACCTTGCAAACTATGTGCTGAGCAGGTTTCTGCCCGAGGAGGAAAACGACATAATAAAGGGCATAACGGACGCGGGCGACGCCGTGATGATGATAATAGAGGACAGGGACGCCCAAAGAGCAATGAACACATACAACAAGAGAGGCATAGGAAACTGAAATGAATATATTTTATGACTTTCCGTATAAAAACAAGGGCTTTGAAGCACTGAAAAAGCATATATCCCAAAACAATACGCCTGTGCTCGCATCGGGCGTTATTGACGCGCAGAAAAGTCATATAATGGCAAGGCTTATAAAGGAGAGCGAAAAAAGCGCTCTTATAGTGACAAGCTCGGAATTGAAGGCAAAGGAGATATGCTCCGACCTTGCTTTTTTTATGAAGGAAAGACCCCTTCTCTATCCCGCAAAGGATGTTATTTTTTACTGGGCGGATGTAAAGAGCCTTGACATAATAAAGGAGCGCTTCAACATAATACGCCGACTTATGGACGGTGAAAAAATAACGGTGGTGCTTTCGGCAGAGGCGCTTATGGACAGGCTTGCAGTTCCCGAAAAATTCAGGGAATTTATATTCGATATATCCGTAGGCGACAGGCTGGAGCTTGAAAAGCTCTGTCAGAGGCTCGTACTCATGGGCTACGAAAGGTGCGAAATGGTAGAAGGACAGGGACAGTTTGCCCTAAGGGGCGGAATATTGGATATTTACCCCACCGCAGAGGAAAACGCCTACAGAATTGAGCTGTGGGGCGACGAGGTGGACTCCGTGAGGACGCTTGACACGGTTTCGCAGAGGTCGATCGAAAAGGCAAGAAGCCTGACCGTATTCCCCATGAGAGAGCTTGTGTACGGCGAAGAAAACATAGAAAAGGCAGCGGAAAACATAAGAGCGGAGCTTAACTCCATGAAAAAGCCGTCGGATAAGCTGAGGCTTCTGGCGGAGGAAACTATAGAAAGGCTCAACACTCACAAAAGCTTCAGCGGTGTTGAAAAATATGTGGGCTATCTCTATGACGAGACCGCCTGCATTTTGGATTACTTCGACGAGCCTCTTATATTTGTCGACGAGCCAAACAGAGTGCGGGAGCACTGCGATTTTGTTATGCGCGAATTTGTAACAAGCATAGAAGGCAGGATAGAAAAGGACTGTATGTTCCCTTCGCAGCTTAAAATGATATATACCTACGAGGAAATATCCGAAAAAATACAGCGTGGCAAAACCGTACTCATGACAAGCCTTATGTCCACAATGAAGGACTACAGACCAAAGGAGCTTGTGAGCTTTAAGGTAAAGAGCGCGGCGCTCGTTAAAAACGATATGGAGCTCATAGCGGAGGACATGAGGTCTCTTTGTAAGCTGGGATATAGGATAATTTTTCTTGCGGGCGGACATTCACACTGCATGAGAATACTCTCGGAGCTTCACGAAAGAGAGCTTAAGGCGGTGTATATAGAAAGCCTGGAGGATGCCGAGATCGAAAAGGGCATTGTATATATAACGAGGGGAAGTCTTTCCCACGGCTTTGAATACACGGAGGATAAGCTTGCCGTACTCACGGAAAAGGACGCCTTCGGCGAGGAAAAAAAGCGCAGGCACAGAAGGGGCAAAAAAAGGAGCGACGGTACTGCTATACAGAATATATCCGACCTCAAGCCCGGAGACTATGTTGTGCACGAAAACCACGGCATAGGTATATTCAGAGGAATAGAGCAGATAATAACGGACGGTGTGAGCCGTGATTTCATAAAAATAGGCTATGCCAAGGAGGATGTGCTCTATGTTGCCATAAGTCAGATGGACATGGTGCAGAAATACATCGGCGGAGAGACCACAAAGCCCAAGCTCAACAGGCTGGGCGGAACAGGCTGGGAAAAGGCAAAGGCAAGAGCAAGACAGGCGGCTTATATATCCGCAAAGGAGCTTGTGGAGCTCTATGCCCAAAGACAGCAGGTACAGGGCTTCAAATATTCTCCCGACACACTGTGGCAGAGAGAATTTGAGGAGGACTTTGAGTACGAGGAAACGGAGGATCAGCTTACATCAATAGCGGAAATAAAGGAGGACATGGAAGCGGGCAAGGTGATGGACAGACTGCTTTGCGGAGATGTGGGCTTTGGCAAGACGGAGGTTGCCATAAGAGCCGCCTTCAAGACTGTTCAGGACGGCAGGCAGGTGGCTTATCTTGTGCCTACCACGATACTTGCAAGTCAGCACTACACCACATTTACGCAGAGAATGGAGAACTATCCCATAAATATAGAAATGCTCTCGCGTTTCAGAAGCCCAAAACAGCAGAAGGAGACCGTAGAGAACCTCAAAAAGGGCAAAACGGACATAGTCATAGGCACTCACAGGATATTGAGCAAGGACATGGCGTTCAAAAATCTGGGACTTGTGATAATAGACGAGGAACAGCGTTTCGGCGTGAGGCACAAGGACACGCTGAAGGAGCTTAGAAAAAATGTGAATGTGCTCACTCTCTCCGCAACACCCATACCCCGTACACTGCACATGAGCCTTACGGGAATAAGGGACATGAGCGTGCTCACGGAGCCGCCCGAGGACAGGATACCCATACAGACATATGTTATGGACTATGACGAGGGAAGTGTGAGAGACGCCATATACAGAGAGCTTTCCAGAAACGGACAGGTGTATTATCTCTACAACAGGGTTACAAACATTGCCGACGTAACAAGGAAGCTTCAAAACCTCATACCCGAGGCGCGCATTGCTTATGCCCACGGACAGATGGCGCAGAGAGAGCTTGAGGACATAATGATGGAATTTATAGCAGGGGAATATGATGTGCTGGTGTGCACAACGATAATAGAAACGGGACTTGACATTCCCAATGTGAACACCATCATAATATCCGACGCCGACAAAATGGGCTTAAGTCAGCTCTATCAGCTGAGGGGACGCGTGGGACGCTCCACAAGAACGAGCTACGCCTACCTTATGTATGCAAGGGACAAGGTGCTCAACACAGAGGCGGAGAAAAGGCTACAGACCATAAAGGAATTTACGGAGTTCGGCTCGGGCTTCAGAGTGGCTATGAAGGACCTTGAAATAAGGGGTGCGGGAAATCTGCTGGGCGCAGAACAGCACGGACACATGGATTCCGTAGGCTATGAGCTGTACTGCAAGCTTTTAAGCGAGGCTGTAACGGAGCTTAAGGGTGAAAAAATACAGCCCGAATTTGAAACGCTCATAGACATAAGGCTTAACGCATTCATACCCGACAGCTATATTTCAAGTGAGGAACAGAAGCTTGAAATGTACAAAAAAATATCGCTTATATCCTCAATAGAGGATTATTATGATGTTCAGGAGGAGCTGGAGGACAGATACGGAGATATTCCGAGGGCTGTGAACAATCTGCTGGAGGTCGCCTATATAAAGGCGCTTGCGCATAAGCTTGGAGCTTCGAGCGTCAAGCATATGGGGGATAAGGTGCTCATATATTTCAGAGCCGACGCGGGAGTGGACGGCGAAAAGCTCATAAGCGCCATAAAAAAGAACAGAGGCAGGATATTGTTCACAAACACGGGCGGAGAGCCGTATATTACCTATAAGCTTAAAGAGGATAAGAGGATATTGGATGAGGTGAAGGAGCTTATATTGAGCTTGAATTAAAAAGCCGACGCATTCTGCATCGGCTTTTTCGTATTGATGAATATTGGTTGTATATGATTTTTGCGGGCGAGCAATGCTCGCCCCTACGAGTGATTAGCTCATTTATTGGTTTGTAGGGGCGTGCATTGCACGCCCACTTACAACACTTTTTTAATATTATTATACATTAAATCTAAAGAGTATGACATCTCCATCTTTTACAACATAATCCTTGCCCTCGCTCCTATAAACGCCCGCTTCCTTTGCGGCGGCTATGGAGCCTAGCTTTACAAGCTCGTCATATGTGACTACCTCCGCCCTTATAAAGCCTCTTTCAAAGTCGGAATGTATCTTGCCCGCAGCCTGCGGAGCCTTTGTGCCGTTCTTTATAGTCCAAGCTCTGACCTCCGTTTCACCCGCGGTAAGATAGCTTATAAGCCCCAAAAGCGAATAGCTTGCCTTTATAAGTCGGTCAAGACCGCTTGTTTCGCAGCCGAGATCTGCAAGAAATTCCTGCTTTTCGTCGTTTTCAAGCTCGGCTATTTCTTCCTCTATCTTGGCGCATATGACAAACACGCCCGAGCCTTCCTTTGCGGCAAGCTCTCTGACTGCCTTTACATGAGGATTGCTGTTTCCGTCGTCAGCCATATCCTCCTCGCCCACATTTGCGGCATAGAGCACGGGCTTTCTTGAAAGGAGATCCAGACTGTCGGCAAAGGCGATGTCCTCGTCGCTTGAAAGCTCCACGCTTGCGGCGCTTTTGCCCTGCTCAAGAGCGGACTTTATATCCTTCAAAACGGCAAGCTCCTTTGCAAGCGACTTGTCGTTCATAGCCTGCTTCTGAGTCTTGGCTATTCTCTTGTCCACGACCTCCAGATCGGCAAGCATAAGCTCCAGATTGATGGTCTCAATATCCCTCACGGGGTCTACAACGGCGTCCACGTGTACAATATTGCTGTCTTCAAAGCATCTCACAACATGGACTACGGCGTCCACCTCCCTTATGTGAGAGAGGAATTTATTGCCCAAGCCCTCGCCCTGACTTGCGCCCTTTACAAGACCCGCTATATCCACAAATTCTATAACGGCAGGGGTTATCTTGCGTGTAGAATACATATCTCCCAGAACATCCAGTCTTTTGTCGGGCACGGGCACAATGCCCACATTGGGGTCAATGGTACAGAACGGATAATTGGCAGATTCCGCGCCGCCGCCCGCAAGAGAGTTGAACAATGTGCTCTTTCCTACATTAGGTAAACCTACTATTCCCAGTTTCATAGCTTTTCTCCTTTATTGCGTATATATAAAAATTACATTAAATTCTCACCGATATATTATAGCAGAAAACAAAAATTATGGCAAGGCTTTTTGATGCATTGATAAAACGGAGCGATTATAAACGGGAAATATATGTAAAAAATCTCCCGCGATGTTATGATCTGCGGGAGAGTGTGCGTAAAAAATTTATTTTGTAATGAGGCTTATTTCAAGACATTATATTGCTCGTCATTGACGGGTTCAAGCCATTCATTGGAGCCGTTTTCGCCGGGGACCTCTATGGCAAGGTGTGAAAACCAGCTGTCGGGAGCGGCGCCGTGCCAGTGCTTAACGCCTGCGGGTATATTTATGCAGTCGCCCGGCTTCATTTCTATTGCCTCCTTGCCCCACTCCTGATAGTATCCTCTGCCGCCTACGCAAATGAGTATCTGACCTCCGCCCTTGTCGGCATGGTGTATGTGCCAGTTGTTGCGGCAGCCGGGCTCAAATGTAACATTGAACACGCCCACCTGCTCCTTTGAAACAGGCGCAAGATAGCTTTGTCCCGTGAAATACTGCGCAAAGCCGTCGTTGGGCTCGCCTATGGGGAAAAGTACAGTGTTTTGATATTTTTCCTTTTCGCCGAGTGCTTCTTCCTTTTCGTTCCATACATTGAGGGCAAGACGGAACACAGCCCAAGCCTTCGGCCAGCCTACATAAAATCCCACATGGGTAATTATGGCAGCCATTTCAGCCCTTGTTACGCCATGAGCCTTTGCATTTTCAAGATGATAGGTAAGGGACGAATCCGTTATGCCCGATGACATGAGGGCAACGACAGTAATAATACAGCGGGTTTTGAGGTCTATATCCTCATTGTTCCAGTTTTCGCCGAAGAGCACGTCGTCATTGAAATGCGCAAAGTCGGGCGCAAAGCCTCCGAGCTGATCTCTGCCTGCCGTCTGTGTGATTTTGTTTTTCATATTCATTCTCCTTTCATATGATAAGCCTTTTTATAGATTATACCACATTTCCTGCCTTTTGTTTACCGTTTTGTGCCATAACTCCCGCAAGGGCGTGGGGAATATACAGCTCCTCCAGATAATTTATTTCTTCCTCCGTCAATTCAATATCCACGGCTTTGGCGGCTCCGTCCACGTGCGGAAGCTTTGTTGCGCCCACAACGGGAGAATCGACCTTTGTAAGAAGCCAAGCCAGAGATATTTCCGTCATGGAAACGCCTCTTTTTTCCGAAAGCTCCTCTACACGGCTTATTATTTTTCCGTCCGCCTCGGCTGTTTTGTCATATTTGAAATGCGCGTATGAATCCTCCTCAAGGCGCTTTGTGCTTTCTCCCGGGCGGCGTGAAAGCCTTCCGCTTGCAAGAGCGCTGTAGGGTGTGAGCGCAATATTTTGGTCCTTGCAGAAGGGCACCATTTCGCGCTCCTCCTCCCTCGCTATGAGGTTGTAATGACCTTGTATTGATATAAATTCCGTAAGTCCGTTTTCTCTCGCAAAGAAATTCGCCTTTGCAAGCTGCCATGCAAAGCAGTTTGAAATGCCTATATAGCGCGTCTTGCCCGACTTTACAGCCCTATGAAGTCCGTCCATTATTTCCTCCATGGGCGTGTGATAGTCCCACATATGGTAGATGTAAAGGTCGACATGATCCATACCCAGATTTTTGAGGCTTTGGTTCAAATAGTTTTCAATATGCTGCTGTCCGCTTATATTGTTGTCTATTTCCTCCTGAGTTCTGGGCGTGAATTTAGTGGCCATAACATAGTCGTCGCGCTTTGCAAAGTCCCTCAAAGCCCTGCCGACATACTGTTCGCTTGTGCCGTTCTGATAGACTATGGCAGTGTCATAAAAATTGATGCCCATATCCAAGCCATGCTTTATTATTTGTCTTGTGCTGTCCTCGTCCACCGTCCAGCTGTGCTGTCCCGTCGCGGCATTGCCGAAGCCCATACAGCCCATGCAAATGCGCGATACATTCAACTCCGATTTTCCAAGCTTTGTGTATTTCATATTAAATAGCTCCTTTTTATACAGATTTTCCAAGCCTATAGGCTTCCTCCATATGTATGCTGCCCGAAGTCATGGAGGGCGTGCCGCAGCCCGTACCGAGTATCATGCCCATATCCTTAAAGTGCATATATCGGCAGAGCTTTTTATAATGCTCCGCAATATAGGGCATGACATCCGCATTTGAATCCCACGCCGCCGTTATGAGCGCCGTTTTAAGGCGCTTTGAAGAAAGCTTCATGGTATAGCTGTAAAAACGGTCGATAACGGCTTTTAGCTGTGCGGACATACCGAAGTAATAAACGGGCGTTACAAAAACAGCCATATCCGCCGAAAGCAAAGCGTCCCTTATAATAGCATTGTCGTCTTTCTGCGAGCACTCTCCGTTCATACCGCAGAAATCACAGCCTATACAGGGACGAATGTCCATGTGCGCCGCGTCAAGCTCTATTATATCGTGTCCGTTTTCCTTGGCACCCTTTATAAATTGACCCGCAAGCAAATTTGACGAGCCGTTTTTGTGCGGGCTGCCCTTTATTATAACTATTTTCATAAACAATTCCTCCTTGGTCTATAAATATCGGAAATATACCCTTTTGATTAAGCATTCAACCAAGTCCGAGAGAGCTTACCCAAGCGCTTACATCATCGGAGGATGCACCCGCGCTGAAGCGTCTGCCATCAAGCCAATCTGCGCCGGATGTAAGACCTTGCATATTTTCTGCGCTGGAGCCTATGGGACTGCTGCCAGAGGTGCAGAAGGGAATTACGGTTTTGCCGCTGAAGTCGTAGCTTTCCATAAAGGTATACATTATCTTGGGCGCCTGTCCCCACCATATGGGATAGCCTATGAAAACGGTATCGTACTTATCCATATTTTCAACAGTGCCCGAAATTTCGGGGCGTGCGCTGTCGTCGTTCTGCTCTTTGTTTGCGCGGCACTCGGTGTTATAGTCAAGATCGGCAGAGGTATAAGGCACGGCGGGAGTGATGGCATATATGTCTGCGCCCGCAGCCTCGGCAATTTTTTCGGCTACGCCCTTTGTGTTGTTGGTTGCGGAGAAATATGCCACAAGTATATTGCCGTCATTCTGCGCCGTTGCTTCCTCGGCTGTGGTAGCTTCCGTTACAGCCTCCGCAGGCGAAGCGCTTTCACTTTGTGCATCGGAGCCTTTTACAAGAGTTATTGTTTGCTCCGCGCTGTCCCAGTTTACTTCAAGTCCGAAGCCCTCGGCTATGAAGCGTATCGGGAGCATGGTCCTGCCGCCTATAATGGTCGGCGGAGCGTCCAGAGTATGCGGCTCATTGTTAAGATAAGCCGTTGTGCTGTCTATTTCAAGCTTTATGTTGTTGTCTCCGCTTTGCAATTCTACCGTCCTTGTGTCTGCGTTCCATTCCACGCTGCCGCCTATTTCCTCAACTACGGCGCGCACGGGAAGAAGCGTTCTGCTGTTTAATATAACGGGAACGGTGCCGTTTTCATCAATGCTTTTTTCTTCATTGTTGACAAGCATAACGGGACTGTTTATTTTAAGCTGTATTGTCATATCGCTGCCGGAGTCTACCGCATTTACAGCAACAGCCGCTATACAAAAGAATATCAATGTTAAAAGTGCCACTAAAATTTTTTTCATAATATGACCTCCATTTATAATTTACCGTTCTTTCGGTGTGTGAATATAAATTCAAAAAAACCAAGCTTTTATTATATAATTTCTCTTTTCAGTCTGTTTATAATATAGTCGATTTTATCCACGGCTTGCTGTCTGATATGTATATCCTCCAAAATATGGGAGCGGAAAACTCTCAGACCGCGAACGACATCATCGCTGTTTTTATACTGCAAGAGTATTTCAGCCTCATCGGGCTTCATTCCTATACCCAAAAGGCTCTGGATATCAAGCTTCACAAATATGATACCTCCTCTCAAAAAAAGAAAATGTAAACACAAGTCAACATATATCATGCTTTCCCTATGTTTACATTATAATCTTTTTAATAAAATATATCAAATACTTGATTTGTATGTGTTATCTATGCCTAAAAAGCATTTTGAAAATTCTATAAACTTTGTCGCAGCAATGCCGAAGGGCTGTTCGCGTTTCCACGCAAGCACGCTTGTAGCCGTAAGCTTGGGCAGGAGTGGAACACCGACGATCTTTTCCTTGTCCCAAAGGGATATATTTCCCTCAATTATAACGGGATAAGCAATACCCTTCTGTGCCATGACCGCCGCATTTGCAGTGAGATTTGATGTAAATACTATATTCAGATCCTTGAAATCGTCGCCGAAAAGATTTGCAAGCTCACTGCGGATATTCAGACGCCTCGGCAGACATAAGGGCAGGTCTTTAAGCTCACTCACGGAAAGACTTTCCCTTTTGGCAAGAGGATCGGCTGCATTCATGAGTACACACCAGCGTTCCCTAAGCTTAAGCCTTATAAATTCAAACCTCTCCATTTCTATAGGCTCAAGCAAAAGCCCCACATCAGCCACACCGCGCTCTATCCTCTCCTTTATGACATCTGCGGTAGCCGTGTACATATCAAAGCGTACCTTGGGATATTTTTTGAGAAAGGCGCCGCAAAGCTCCGCAAGAATATTGACCGAATCCATTTCTCCGCAGCCTATATTGACATAGCCCTCCACATGCTCTTCCTGCTCTATAAGCTCGCGCTCTGTTTTGTCCACAAGCTGGAGTATCTCCTCGGCGCGGCGGCGAAGAAGCATACCTTCATTTGTAAGTCTTATTTTTCTGCCTCCGCGTTCAAAAAGCTTTACGCCTATTTCTTCTTCCATTTGGGCAAGCTGACGCGAAAGCGTGGGCTGTGTGATGTGAAGGACCTCCGACGCCTTTGTTATGCTTTCTTCTCGAACGACAGTCAAAAAATATTTCAAAACCCTTATTTCCATATATATCCGCCTTCCTTAGTCCGTTAATTACAATATATCACACAATTATGAAAAAAACAATTAATGCAAAATTAAAAAGAGCGGTAAAATCCGCTCTTTAAGAACATTAGGGTATATTTATGACTCAGTCGTTAGCGGCTGCGCCGAGGAAAAGTCCCATGAGGAAAACCATAACGGAGAGTCCTATTGCGCAGACTGCCAGCTTTGGCTTGTCCTCCTCGGGTATGAATGTGCCCTTGAGTGTATGCGCCTTTACTTCCTGCTCTGCGGCGCGGTAATGCTTTCTGGGTCTTGCATATCTCATTTTAAACTACCTCCTTTGGATCAAAGCTTTTTCTTTTTTAATATAGTATAACACATTTCGGGCAAATATAAAAGAGTAATTTTCAATAATTTGGCACAAAAAATATTGCCGTACTGCATACGCACGGCAATATCAAATGTACGCGAGGTATGTATATTTATTTTTTGAGCGGAGTTATCCTTATTTTGTCCGCTTCAACACCCGTCTTTCTCTTGACTATATCCTCTATCTGAGCTATCTCGGCATCGGTAAGCTCCGCCTTGTCAACGACAACATCGACCGTATCGTCGTCTATCCTGACATATACCTCGTCAAAGCCCTTAGCTTCTATCATGGCTTCGGCGGCGGTTTCCTTTTCTATCCTCTGCTGTATTTGGAGCATAGCGGTCGTGACCTCGTTTTTCTTCTCGCTGTCTATATTTTCGTTGTTGAGCATATCGTTGAGCATATCTCTCTGCTTTGTGCGCGACTGCTCTCTGTCAAGCTTTGCCTGAACAAAATAAGAGGAATCGTTTGAAGAATTCACAAAGACAGCCGTGCCCGCATCGGGGCTTGCCGCCTCCTCGGTGTCGGCATCCTCATCCTCCGCAGTCTTGTCGGAGCTTTCCTTCTCTGACGAGGAAGTGGATTCAAGCTCCGCCTCGCCGAGTATTTCGGGGTTTTCATCATTCACCGCCACCTCGTCGGGCACGGCAGCCATATCCCCCTCGTCCGTGAGCATGACCTCGCTGACATCTCCCGGAGCGCTGTCCACATAGTTGAGATAGCCCGCCGCTCCTATCATAAGAACAAGCGCCGTAATAATAACATGATTTTTTTTGATAGACATAATGACCTCCTACTTCATCTTTAATACTTCTATTTTATGCTCCTCCACTCCCAATAATGCCACCGTACCCGCAATTAATTGTTTTTTTACGCTCTCTATGTTTCCGCCCTGTGCGACTATTATCACACCCTCGACCTTGGGCATATATTCCTTGAGCACAACGGGCATTTTGTTTCCGTCGTATACCACCTCGCTCTTTGAAGTGTTTTCCTTATTGCTGTCCTTTTCCTGTGTGTTGCTCTCCATATCGTAGGCGAGTATCTTCTCGCCCGACTGTCTGTAATTTATGAGCACTCTCACCCTGCCCGCGCCCTCCACGCGCGAGAGTATATTTTCAAGCCTCCTGTCAAGCTCGCCTGCGGTGCTTTCATTATCCGTTGAAGCGGAATATTTCACCGACCCGCCGTCCGTACCCATTATGAGCATTACGCCCACAATGAACAGCGCCGCAAGAATGCCCATACTTTTTTTATTTTTCAGAAGTCCTTGTATATCCAAGCCTTTCACCCTCCAAATAATGCGGATAACGGCTCCGTAACTATGCTTATGAGTACAGCGCCGAATATGAGCCTTATATATTTTCGGTAGCTGTTTGAAGGCATAAGCACATCTATGTAAGCGCCAAGTATAACAAAAACCGTTATTTTTCCCGCATATTCTCTTATGATATCCATTTCAGCTCACTCCGCACATAAGTATGGCGCACGACACAACGAACATAAGGCTTATTATGAAAAGCGCCGAAAGTATGAGCATATTGCCCTCGCCCACGGCGTCTATTATATCTATGGTCTGCTTGTCGCACACAGGCTCCAGCACAGCGGCTATAAGCCTGAAGGCAAATGCCGTTATGCCTATGTGCAGAAGCGGAGCCATAGAAATGAGTATTATAACTGCCATAAGCACAAGCCCTGCGCCGTTTCTGACTGCGCCCACGGTGCCTAAAGCTATATCTCCCGCGCCCGATATGACATCGCCTATGACGGGCACCATCTTCACAAGGGATTTGAATGTGCCTCCGACGGTCTTGTTTATTATGCCTCCGCTTATTTTTTCAACCGTTATGAGGAACACAAAAAAATAAGCGCACGCCTTCAGTCCCAAAGATACCGCAGACATAAAGAGAGCCGAAAGCTTGTCCAAAAGCTGTTTTTTGGAAAGTATGTTCAAAAGCCTCAGTGTTACGGCAGTTATGAGTACGGGCGTTATGACATCATTTACAAGAGATGCCGTCATTGAAGTGCCCAGCGAAACTATGCCCGCGCTGCCCACAGCCGAGACGCTGCCCGATGCCGTGAGGAGCATAAGTATAAATGGAACGGCGCTGTTTACCACATCGGTTATGTCGCAGGCGGCGGAGCTAAGCACCGACACGGAGCTTTTGAAGGATGCCGCCGCCGCGCCTATTATCATTATCCTGCCTATCAGCCCTATTATATCGCTTATGCTTTTGTCGCGTATATCCTGTGCGGCAATGTTTATGAATGCCGACATAATGCCTATTATTACGATAAGCCGAAGATATGAGCGCTCCGAAAAAACGCCTTTTCTTACGGTATCGACCGCCTTTTCCTTCAATATATCCAATATGCCCCTGCCCGACATAAGCTCCGACATGAGCTCGTCAAACGAGAGCTCCGCCTTTTCCTCGACTGCGGAATTGAGCTCGTCAAAGTCAAAGTCCTCCGCCCGCGCATCACAGGGCATGAAAACAAGCATAAAAACCAACAAAACAAATGAAAGCTTCACCTTATGAACCCCAGCATTTCCTCTATAAGCTCCGTTATGACGCCCATAGTATTGATAAGAATTATTATTTTGCCTCCCAGCTCTATCTTGTCGGCAATGCTGTTCTGGCTGAAATCCCTGCAAAGCTGTGAAGAGAACATGGACACATAGGCTATGCCCAAAGCCTTGAGCATGACGCCTATATAGCGGGAGCTTATGCCTATGCTGCTCTCAAGCTCATAAAAGGACGAAAATATATCCTTAAAGCACGGGAGAATGACAAAAAGCAGAACAATGCCCGTTGCAAGCGAGACCATGAAGCCTGCCGTGCGCTCCTCCTTAAGGGATATGGCGAGCACAGCGCCCGTAAGACCTATTATGCCTATCCTGAATACATCCAAAGCCCTCACCTACAATCTGAAAAGCGTCTGGACCTCGCTGAACAGGTCGCTTATGTACTGTATTATCCAATAGAGCACCACCACAAGCCCCGCAAGAGTTGTGAGCATTGCCTGCTCGTCCCTGCCCGCTCTTGTAAGAAGCTGATTCATGACGGAAACAAGTATGCCCACGGCGGCTATCCTGAAAACTATATTTATATCCATGCCCGACCTCCTATATAAGCAGCAGCACTATAAAAAGACCTACGGTGAGGCTGACGCTCCTGTAGAGCTTTATGTCCCTTTCTATATCGGGCTTTATTATCTCCTCGCGGGAATCTATGTAATCTATGCAGTCCTTAACGCACCTCTCGCGCATATCGGCATCGGCGCTCTCAAAGCCCTCGCCCAAAAGTGAAAGCCTGTGTATGTCCTCGCTTGTCATATAGGAATTTGCCGAATTTTCCTCAAGGGCATATTTCCAAGCCGTTTTGACGGAGTTGTTATTTTTGAGCGCAGTATAAACGCTTCTGAAAAAGCCCTCGCTCTCAACATCCGCGCAGCGCCCGAGCGCCTGTATAAATGTAAGGCGTTCATATTCCAGCGCAGAATCAAGCTTTATGACGGCGCTCTTTATGCTCTCCAGCTCCTCCAGCCTGAGCCGTGAGCGTATGGAAAGCCTATAGCCCATGCAGAAGCAGGCGGTGAGAATGAGCAGAGAGCCTACTACTTTTCCTGCCATATACACATCAACTCCCTGTCGCATATTTTGCTTATCCTGTTTTTGGCATTTCTGCGCATAAAAATATATGTATCGAACACCCTGCCCCGTACAAGAGAGGAAATATCCTCTTTTCTGAGCATATCCTCCTCATCGCCCGAATGGAGGGTGGCTATTATCTCAACTCCGCAGTTGAGCGCCCTTCTTATGGAATACACATCCCCTTCTCCGCCTATTTCGTCCACGGCTATTATATCGGGCGCCATTGCCCTGAGCGCCATTTCAAAGCCCTCCGTCTTGCCTGCGTTTACAATGACATCGGTTCTTTCGCCCAGATCCATCTGACTGACACCCATAAATGTGGCGCTTATCTCGTTGCGCTCGTCCACAACGCATATGTTCCTGCCCCTGTTGCTCATGAGCCTTATTATATCCCTCAGAAGCGTAGTCTTGCCCGCGCCCGGAGGCGAAACTATGAGCGTATTGCCCCGCACATAGTCTATTATTTTCTCGGAACAGCCCTTTATCTCGCGGGCTAACCTTATGTTCATTCCGTTTATGTCCTTTATGCTCTTTACCTTGCCCATTTCAAGGGCGACCGTACCCGTTATGCCCACTCGAAAACCGCCCTCAAGCGTTATGTAGCCCGAATTAAGCTCGTCCTTGAAGGCATAGGGCGAATACTGCGTCATCCTGCCGTATATGCTTTCCATGTCCTCGGCGCTCACTATGTATGAAAGCTTTTCCTCCCTGTCGCCGTAGCGCACTCTGGGTGCTCGTCCCAGTCTTAGGCGTATCTCCTCCGCACCGTCAAGATCGAGAGATGTTATCTGCCGTCTTATGCCATCGCAGAGATAGCCCGCGCACATATCGTATAGCTTCATTTGTATCACCTCAATAGTATATATGAGACAAGCCATGAATTTATTACTTAAATCGGAGCAATAAAAAAGGGAGACCATAAAGGTCTCCACAGTTATATATCAATAAAATATTTTATTGTATGATTTTTTTGACATACAAAGTATACCCCTTCAGTCAGGCTAACGCCTGACAGCTCCCCCAAAGGGGGAGCCAAGAATTTTGGGCTACCCGCTGCCTCTCGGCGCCCCCTTTGGGGGAGCTGTCAACTCGCAGAGTTGACTGAGGGGGCGTGCAGTGCACGCCCTAAAAATTTTATATCAAAGTGAATTGCCCTTTTCAAGGCTTATCCTATTGAATATCTTGAGTATATCGTCCACATCGGCGTTTTTCTTTTCTTCCTCGTTAAGATCCATTATGACATTGCCCTCGTGCATCATTACAAGTCTGTTGCCGTATTCGAGAGCATACCTGAGATTGTGAGTTACCATAATGGTGGTGAGCTGTTTTTCCCTTACCACCTTGTCGGTAAGCTCCATTATTATCTCTGCCGTCTTGGGATCGAGCGCAGCCGTGTGTTCATCCAAAATGAGAATATCCACGGGCGTCATAACCGACATGAGCAGAGCAAGAGCCTGTCTCTGACCGCCCGAAAGCAAGCCCACCTTAACGCCCAATTTATCTTCAAGACCAAGATTGAGCTGTGAAAGAAGTTCTTTGTAGTGTTTTATTCTCTTTTTATCCGTGCCTCTTGTAAGTCCGAAGAGCTTGCCCTTGTTGTCGGCAAGCGACATATTTTCAAGTATGGTCATGGACGAGCAGGTGCCCATAGCGGGATTCTGATAGACTCTGCCTATAGTGCGCGAACGCTGAAAATCCTTTAGCTTTACTATGGAATTGCCGTTTATTGTTATATCTCCGCTGTCTATGGGTATTGAACCGCATATGATATTGAGCATGGAGGTCTTACCCGAGCCGTTGCTGCCTATAATGCTTATAAATTCGTCCTTTTTGACCTCAAAATTGAAATCCGTGAAAAGGCAGGTCTCGTTTATTGTGCCGCTGTTGTATATCTTATTTATATTGCTTAGCTTTATCATCAGTCGGCACCTCCCTTTTTGACACTGCTTATTATGAGTATGACAAGGAAAAGCGCGCCCGTTATAAGCTTCATATCTATCGCAGCCATACCGCAGGTGATGGCTATGGCAACGCACGCCTTATATATGACAGAGCCTATAATAACGGCTGTGGTCGCCTTTAAAAAGCTGAACTTGCCGAATACATTTGTGCCTATTATTACGGAGGCAAGACCTATAACTATAGTACCCGTGCCCATTGAAATATCAAAAAATCTCTGCTGCTGGCACATAACGCTGCCCGCAAGCGCCACAAGGGCGTTTGCTATGACAAGACCTACTATCTTGACAGTGCCCTTGTCCTTTGCAAGAGATGTGACAACGGTCTCATTGTCGCCCACAGCCCTTAAAAGATAGCCCGACTTGGTATTTAGATAAAGATCCATTATTATCTTGCAAAGCAATGTTATAACAAATATGACTATGACCGTGTTGAAGGCTCCCGCCTTATCCCTAAAGGGCGAAAGCTTGAAAATGGTATCGTCGCTGAATATGGGGATATTGGCTTGTCCGCCCGTGATGTGCAGATTTATGGAGTAGAGCATAGTCATGGTGATTATGCCCGAAAGCAGATCGCGCACCTTGAACTTGACATGAATAACGCCCGTAGCAAGTCCAGCCATACCGCCTGCCAAAAATGCCGCTGGAAGTGTTATATAGGGGTTCACTCCCGCCTTGATCATTACAGCACTGACAGCAGCTCCCAGTGGAAAGCTGCTGTCTACGCTAAGATCCGGAAAATCCAATATCTTATAGGTAATATATATACCGAGAGCAAGTATAGAATAAATAAAGCCCTGCTCAAAAACACTTAAAACCAAAGCCATAACGCTTCTCCTTATTCTTCTGCGGATACCTCGGTTGCCTCTGACTTAAGCTCGTCCGGACAGCTCATATTGAGAGCCTCGAGAGCCTTAGAGTTGATGTAAAGGCTGTATTCCGTGATAGTTTCATAGGGTATATCCTGAGCCTTCTCGCCTGCAAGAACTCTGGCTGCCATTGCGCCCGTCTGCTTGCCGAGAGCGATATAGTCAAGTCCCTCGGTTGCTACACAGCCCTTTTCGACCTGCTCTATCTCGCTGCCGAATACGGGTATGCCTGCCTTATCCGCTGCGTCAAGCAGAGTTGCAAGAGATGATACTACAGTGTTGTCGGTAAGGTTTGAAATGCAGTCTACCTTTGAAGCAAGGTCGGCAGCTGCTAAGGGGATATCGCTTGTCTGGCTTATGCCGCTGTCAACTATCTCAAAGTCATAGTTGGGAGCAAGCTCCTTGTATTCCTCAATTGCGCTTACGGAGTTTGCCTCGCTTGTGGTATAGAGTATGCCTATCTTCTTTGCATCGGGCATAAACTTTCTTATCATTTCAAGCTGAGCGTCAATAGCAAGCTTGTCGCTTGTACCCGTAACATTACCTACGCTCGAGCCGTCCTCATTGGCAAGCTCAGCGGCAACGGGATCTGTAACAGCCGTGTAAATAACGGGTATTTCGCCGTTTGCGGCATTATAGCAGGCCTGAGCCATGGGTGTTGCGACACCGCAGATGAGGTCGGGCTTTGCGGCAGCCATAGACTGCGCTATCTGGTTTGCGTTAGCCATATCCGCCTGAGCGTTCTGGAGGTCGTAAGTAACATTTTCGCCCTCAACATAGCCCGCTTCCTCCATGCCGAGCTTGAAGCCCTCAACGCAGTTGTCAAGAGAACCGTGGGGTGCAAACTGAGCGATAGCAACATTGACCGACTCTGCGGGAGCGGAAGCCTCGCCCGATGCGTTATCAGCCGCAGAACCGCAGCCCGAAAGCATTGTGAGCGCAAGCATTGACGCCGTAATAAGTGCTATAAATTTTTTCATGTTGATTATCTCCTTTTTTTATTATTTTATTTGGTAATTATATCATATTTATATAAGTTTTACAACATATTTTAATAAAATGGACATATTTTATTTTATAATTCATCGCCTGATTTTAATTAACTTTGCGATATTAATTATTATAGGCATTATAAACTCCGCGGCCGTTTTCGTTCCTATAGTAGAGCGAATTGTCCGTTTTGCTCACCACATCGAGATGAACTGTAACATTTTCGGCATTGTTGTTTTTAAGAGTGCGCACAGCCTCGGAACAAAACTCATCATAAAGTCCGCACCTGTCGTTCCACTCCGTCTCAAATTCGCTGTCGTTTGAATTGATGCGAAGCGCGCTGTCGTCGTCTATATAAGCCGTTATCGTCGCAACATTTCCGTCGTATGAAAGCTCAAAGTCTGCGCCCTTTGCAAGGGAGTCAAGAGCCTTGTAAGCGGCGCTGTCCTTAAAATCGGCGCCTTTGTTTTCCGCCTCTTTATTGTCGGCGGGCTGCTCCTCCGACTTTTCATCGGCGTCCTGTTCGGGCTGCTTTTCGGCTTGTGTAAGCTCCTCGCCTTCGTCGGCTTCTGTTTTTTCCTCTGTCTCCTCACCGTCGGAGCCGACTTCATCGGTGTATTCCGTGGTGGTCTCCGAAGATATTTCTAAAATATCTCCGTCGTTCTCGGCTTTGCCGCAGCCTGCCGAAAGAGCAAGACCTACGGCAAGGGCAAGAGCCATATATTTTTTCATATATATCCCTCCCGTGTGAATGATAATATATCGATATGTCTATTTGTCGCCCAGAGATATGCCTATCTGTCTGGCGGCAACTATCATCTGGCTGTCGGTGGGCACCGTCTTAAGTCTGCCTGCGACCTCGCTTAAGGGCACGGCGGTTATAACTCCGTCCTTCATGGCTACCATATTGCCGAACTCCCTGTTTATGATGAGATGAGCGGCATATGAGCCGAAGCGTGTGCAGAGCACTCTGTCATAGGGACTGGGCGCTCCGCCTCTCTGTATGTGTCCCGGAACGACAACTCTCACCTCGTAGTCGGTGTCCTGAGCTATCTCGTCGGCAACTCTGTAGGCTATAGAGGGCTGTTTCATTGCCTCTCTGTACGCCTTGAATTCCTTTTTGCTCATTCTGCTCTCGGCAAGTGATATTGCGCCCTCGGCGACCGCAACTATCGAAAAGTCCTTATTTGCAGCCTCGCGCCTGTCTATCTCTCTCTTGACCGCCTTTATGTCATAGGGTATTTCGGGTATGAGTATGATATCCGCTCCGCCCGCAATGCCTGCGTAGAGAGTGAGCCAGCCTGCCTTGTGTCCCATTATCTCGACAACGAATATTCTGCCGTGGGATGTGGCTGTGGTGTGTATTCTGTCTATTACATCGGTGGCTATGTCAAGAGCCGAATGAAAACCGAAGGTAACATCCGTGCCCCAGAGGTCGTTATCTATTGTCTTGGGCAGTGTGATGACATTGAGTCCTTCCTCTCTTAAGAGGTTGGCGGTCTTGTGAGTGCCGTTACCGCCCAGTATGACAAGGCAGTCAAGCTTGAGCTTTTTGTAGGTCTCCTTCATTGCCTTTACCTTATCCACGCCGTTTTCCTCTATATCGCGCATTTTCTTGAACGGCTGACGGGATGTACCGAGTATTGTGCCGCCAAGCGTCAGGATACCCGAAAAATCGCTCTTTTTGAGCTTTTCATAATCCCCTTCTATAAGTCCTCTGTATCCGTCGGCTATTCCGTAGATTGTCATATCCTCCACTTCGCTGTAGAGAGTTTTGGCAACTCCTCTCATGGTGGCGTTAAGTCCCTGACAGTCGCCTCCGCTTGTAAGCATTGCAATTTTCATAGCTTGTCCTCCCTTATATTTTTCATACTTTTTATTATATATTTTACATAAATATCCACAATATCTATATCCGTATATGTATATACCATTCTGCTGCCCACGACATCCTCTATTTCGTTAAAAACGGGAACGCCGTTATGGAAAACAAAGTCTATGCCCGCAAAGTCGGGCTTGAAAAGCTCCGTTATCCTCCGTACCGCCCGTATTTCATCGGAATTTAATGTATATACCTCGGCAGAGCCTCCGAGCGAAAAATTGCTCCTTATGTCCTTATCTGAACGCCTTAGCATTGCCGTGACTATATCCCCGCCTATTACATACACTCTGAGGTCCCTGCCGATATCAGAGGCAAGCGCCTGAATGACATATCCGTCGGGATAGAGGGGCAATAGGCTTATAAGCTTCTCCCTGCTCTCCGCCGAATACACCCTGTCGCCCCCGTGGGAACATGTGGGCTTTATGACAACGGGATATTCCCTTATATCGTCTATGTTATTATAAACGGGCATAATGTCTATGCCGTTTTGGCTTACATATTCATAGGTAAGCGCCTTGTCGTTGCCTATTTCGGAAACAAAGCCGCTGTTGAAGCAGCGCACGCCGAGAGCTTCAAGCCTTTTGGTCAGATCGGGACGCATAGCGCGCACTATAGCGAAATCGGGCGGGAGAGCATTACTCGCCCCTACGGGAAGGGCAGAGGAAATCAAGCCTGCATTGTCATAACCTTTCAAAACGCCGTAGTCTATTTCATCTGTTATTACAAGCTCCAGCTCGATATCCGCCGCCTTGAACTTATCTATATACCAATTTATATAGCCTGCGTTTTTATTGGCGCTCTCTTTTTCATATATTATAATGCCCCGCATAAGCTCACCTTCTCCGCTCAGTAAAAGAGCCTTGCTCTTATTTCCTCCACAATATCCCTTATTTCCTTTTTTCCGCAGTCTATCGTGATGTCCGCATATTTTTCATAGAGCGGTATTCTTTCATTATACAGATCCTTGAGCGTCTGACCCTCCCTTATGGTCACGCCCCTCTTGGCAAGATTGCCGAGCCTTTTCTTTATTTCGCCGTAGCTGTGGGCAAGATAAATGATACTGCCCATAGCTTTGAAATGCTCCATAGCGTCCCTGCCGTAGACTGCGCTGCCTCCCGTGGCTATGACGCATCTGCGGGATTCTATGGATGCATTGATGTTGTTTTCAAGCTGTATAAAGGCGTCGCTGCCTATGTCGGAAATTATGTCGTGCAGTATCCTGCCCTCTTTTTCCTGTATCACAAGATCGGAGTCTATAAAGCCGTAGCCCATATTTTTGGCAAGCACAACGCCTATGGTGCTCTTGCCCGCGCCGGGCATACCTATAAGAATAATATTGTCCATATATCCACCTATATTTTCTTGAGATTGGCAAATCTGCTCATGAGCTTTTTGGTGCCTGCGTTTTTGAACTCCACGGTGACCTCATAGTCCGCGCCCGCGGGAGCAATATCCTTTACTGCGCCTATGCCGAACTTGATATGCTTTACCATATCGCCCACGGTGTAGTCTATGTCCACATTTTTGGGTTCGGGCATCTTATAGGGCTTGAAGGTGTTTTTGACGGGATTTCTGTAGTGCACGGTGCTTTCAAAGCCGAACGCGGAATCCGCCTTTCTTACGGTGAGTCCCTCCTCCTCGCGCTCTATGAGCGTGTGAGGTATCTCCTTTAAAAATCTGGAGGGCAGATTAAAAACTCTCTGTCCGTGCTGGAGCCTGTTCTTTGCTGCCGTAAGATAGAGATTTCTCTTTGCTCTGGTTATGCCGACATAGCAAAGGCGCCTTTCCTCCTCCATCTCTCTGAACGTGGGATCCTGCAAGGCTCTGTAGCCCGGAAATATGCTTTCCTCAAAGCCCACTATGAAAACGGTGTCAAATTCAAGACCCTTTGAGGAATGCAAAGTCATGAGCACAACCGTGTCGTCGCCCTCCGTGAAGTTGTCCACATCGGCAACGAGAGCGACCTCCTCCAAAAACTGCGAAAGCGAGGCGTCCTCGGCATTCTTTTCAAAATCCAGAGCCTTGTTTTCAAGCTCCTCAAGATTTTCAAGCCTGCTCTGCGCCTCAGCCGTATTCTGAGCTTCAAGCTCGGCTCTGTAGCCCGTGGTTTCGAGTATTTCCTCTATAAGGCTTGAAACAGGCAGCTCCAAAGCAATATCCATGAGGCTGTACGCAAGCTCCAGAAATTTGCCTATGGCGTTTTTGGTCCTCTGCGATATGCTGTCTATTTCGGCATAACGGCAAAGCGCTTTATAGAGGCTTATGCCGTTTTCATGCGCAAAGTCGCTTATCTTTGAAACGGTGGTGTCGCCTATGGCGCGCTTCGGCACATTTATTATACGCTTTAAAGGCATTTCGTCGTCGGGATTGTTTATGAACCTGAGATAGCCCAGTATGTCCATTATTTCCATTCTGTCATAGAACCTTGTGCCGCTGAAAATGCGGTAGGGTATGTTGTTTTTTACAAGCTGCTCCTCCACGGCTCTTGAAAGGGCGTTGTTCCTGTAGAGCACGGCGAAGTCCTTATAGCTTTTGCCCTCATGTACGCCAGCGTTTATGGTCCTGCATATATACATGGCTTCTTCCCTGTCGCCCTCGGCATGGTAGAACCTGAGCTTGTCGCCCTCGCCCGCATCCGTCCAGAGCGACTTGGACTTTCTAGCCTTGTTCTGCTTTATGACGGCGTTTGCGGAATCAAGTATATGCGATGTGGAGCGATAGTTTTGCTCCAGCTTTATGACGGTGGTGTCCTTGAAGTCCTTTTCAAAGTCCAATATATTGTTTATGTCCGCGCCTCTCCAGCCGTATATGCTCTGATCGTCATCGCCCACAACGCAAAGATTGTGGTACTTGTCGGCAAGGAGCCTCACAAGCTGATACTGCGCGTAGTTGGTGTCCTGATATTCGTCCACCATTATGTATCTGAAGCGTTCCTGATATTTGTCCAGAATATCCGCTCTTTCTCTGAAAAGCTCCACCGTCTTATATATGAGATCGTCAAAATCAAGGGCGTTGTTTTCCTTTAGTCTTGACTGATAAATGGCGTATATTTCCGCCGCCTTCCTCATCCTGAAGTCCTTTTCGACAGACTTCATATATTCCTCCGGGGATGTGAGCTTGTCCTTGCACTGACCTATTATGCTCATGAGCATTTTGGGCGGATAGAGCTTTTCGCTGACATTCAGCTCTCTTAAAATGTCCTTCAAAAGTCTTTCGCTGTCCTTAGTGTCGTATATCGAAAACTTGCTGTTCATGCCCGTTTTGTCTATCTCGCGCCTGAGTATCTTTACACAGGTGGAATGGAAGGTGCTCACCCACACCTCATCGCCGCGGGGAGTGATGGCGGAAACTCTTTCCTTCATCTCCCTTGCCGCCTTGTTGGTGAAGGTGATGGCAAGTATATTGAAGGGTCTCACGCCCTTTTCAATGAGATAGGCTATCCTGTGAGTAAGGACTCTGGTCTTGCCCGAACCCGCTCCCGCAAGCAATAAAAGTGGTCCTTCTGTATGGAGGACCGCCTTTTGCTGCATATCGTTAAGCCCCTTAAGCTTATCGTCATTAATCATATTTATTCTCCAATCGTTTCAAAACAGTATTGTAACCGCCGTTGCCGTAGTTAAGACAGTGATTGACACGGCTTATGGTAGCGGTCGAGGCTCCCGTAGCCTTCACTATAGCCTGATAGGTATCGCCCGCCTTAAGCATCTTTGCGACCTCAAGCCTTTGCGCAATGGACTGTATTTCCTTTATTGTGCATAGATCCTCAAAAAAATCATAGCAATCTTCAATAGTTTCAAGAGTAAGTATTGCCTCGTACAAGGCCTCTATTCCCTTATCCTCTGCCAGTGCTTTTATCATTTTTTATCACCTCAGCCCTTAATTTCCTTTTTTTGATATAATTGATTATATCACTTTATTATATGAAAGTAAACAAATTTTATAAAAATAAATAAAATCGGTTGCTTAAAAAACAAAAATATGATATACTGATGTTAATCTAAAATTTAACAATATTAAGGAGGAATTATTTATGGCATTGGTTACATCAAAGGAAATGTTTGACAAGGCGTTTAAGGGAAAATACGCAATAGGCGCTTTCAACATCAACAATATGGAGATAGTTCAGGGCGTTATGAGGGGCGCAAAGGCTAAGAACTCCGCTATTATAATGCAGTGCTCAAAGTCAGCGCTCAACTATGCGGGTCCCAAGTGTCTTCTGGGCATGGTAGAGGCTCTCATTGACGAAACAGGCGTTGATGTTGCTCTTCACCTTGACCACGGTCCCGACCTCGACACTGTTAAGGTATGTGTTGAGAACGGCTTTACATCCGTTATGTTCGACGGTTCACACTTTGAATACGAGGAGAACGTTGCAAAGACAAAGGAAGTAGTTGACTACGCTCACGCTCACGGCGTTGTGGTAGAGGCAGAGCTCGGAAAGCTTGCAGGCGTTGAGGACGAAGTAAAGGTAGACTCCGCAAACGCTACCTACACCGATCCCGACCAGGCAGTTGACTTCGTTTCAAGGACAGGCGTTGACTCTCTTGCAATAGCTATAGGCACAAGCCATGGCGCTTACAAGTTCAAGGGCGAGGCTAAGCTCGACTTTGACAGACTGGCTACCATCACAGCAAAGCTTGAGGATGCAGGCTTCAAGAACTATCCCATAGTTCTTCACGGCGCATCAAGCGTTGACCCCGCTGTTATAGAGCTTTGCAACAAGTACGGCGGACAGATAAAGGGCGCAAGCGGCATACCCATCGAGATGCTCAGAAAGGCAGCCAGCATGGCAGTCTGCAAGATAAATATGGATACCGATATAAGACTTGCTATGACGGCAGGCATAAGAAAGTCATTCGCAGAAAAGCCCGACGCATTCGACCCCAGAGGCTACCTCGGAGTTGCAAGAGATATGGTTCAGGAGCTTGTTGAGTACAAGATCGAGAAGGTGCTCGGCTCCGTTGATTCAATGAAATAATACAAGGCTTGCAATAAGACATTTTTCGTATATATTTTGTTTACAAAAAATGTCTTGCAAGAGCGCATATAATATGTTATTATAATTAATAACTTTTGATCAGCTAACCCGCAAAAACGATTGTGAAAATTACTTTTGGCAATCGTTTTTGTTTTACCATTACAAAGGAGACAAATAAAATGGCATATTATTTCAAAGAACCTTCCCATACCTTCAGCGAATATCTGCTGGTGCCGGGCTATTCATCGGAGGAGTGCATACCCGCAAGGGCAAGCCTTAGAACGCCTCTTGTAAAGTACAAAAAGGGACAGGAGGAATGCCCCCTCACCATGAATATACCCCTCGTATCGGCGATAATGCAGTCGGTATCGGACGACAACATGGCTATAGCGCTCGCAAAGGAGGGCGGCGTATCATTCATATACGGCTCGCAGACTATAGAACAGCAGGCGGAAATGATAAGGAGAGTAAAGAGCTACAAGGCAGGCTTTGTAAAGAGCGACTCCAACATAAGACCCGATCAGACGCTTGCGGACATAATAGCGCTCAAGGAAAAGACGGGACACTCAACGGTAGCCGTTACCGAGGACGGCACAGCTACGGGCAAGCTGCTGGGCATAGTGACGAGCAGAGACTACAGAGTGAGCAGGATGGATCCCTCCGTAAAGGTAGAGGAATTTATGACGCCCATAGAAAATATGATATATGCCAAGGAGGGCACTACCCTCAAGGAGGCAAACGACATCATATGGGACAAAAAGCTCAACGCCCTGCCAATAATTGACGACAATCAAAGACTTGTAGCTTATGTTTTCAGAAAGGACTACGAAAGCCATAAGGAAAACACAATGGAGCTCCTTGACGACAGGAAGAGATACATCGTGGGCGCAGGCATAAATACAAGGGACTACGCAGAGAGAGTTCCCGCATTGGTAGAAGCGGGCGCGGATGTAATATGTATAGATTCGTCAGAGGGCTTTACCGCTTGGCAGAAAAACACCATAAGCTGGGTAAGAGAGCACTACGGCGACAGCGTAAAAATAGGCGCGGGAAATGTGGTTGACAAGGACGGCTTCAGATTTCTGGCAGAGGCAGGCGCCGACTTCATAAAGATAGGCATAGGCGGCGGCTCCATATGTATAACAAGAGAGACAAAGGGCATAGGCAGAGGTCAGGCTACAGCCGTTATAGAGGTGGCTGCGGCAAGGGACGAATATTTCAAGGAAACGGGAATATACATACCTATATGCTCCGACGGCGGTATAGTACACGACTACCACATAACGCTGGCGCTTGCAATGGGCTGTGACTTCTGTATGCTGGGAAGATATTTCTCAAGATTTGAGGAAAGCCCCACAAACAAGGTGATAGTAAACGGAAACTATATGAAGGAATACTGGGGCGAGGGCTCGGCAAGAGCAAGGAATTGGCAGCGCTACGACATGGGCGGAGCAAGCAAGCTCTCGTTTGAGGAGGGCGTTGACTCATATGTGCCTTATGCGGGCTATCTGCACGACAACCTCGTGATAACGCTTTCAAAGATACGCTCGACAATGTGCAACTGCGGAGCGCTTTCCATCCCCGAGCTACAGGAAAAGGCAAGAATAACGCTCGTATCCTCGACAAGTATAGTGGAGGGCGGAGCGCACGATGTTGTGCTGAAGGACCAGAATGCGGTTTCGGTGAAATAAAGGAATTTAAAAAGGGCGCGCGGCGCCCTTTTTTTATATTGTTTTTGAGGTTGGGGACAGTCCCGGCTTCGCAGGACAGTCCCCGTTATTGCACAATGCACGCCCCTACAAAG
Organism: uncultured Clostridia bacterium; assembly: GCA_947627425.1. GTDB lineage: Bacteria > Bacillota > Clostridia > Lachnospirales > CAG-274 > Gallispira. Next base: position 32,052 of record CANQVZ010000007.1, read on the forward strand.
GTATAGGTTTACCTTATCATTTTGCCCAAAAGCCAAAAGCCCGTCATTATCATTTCCGGAATCAGCCTTTTTTCAGATGATGGAGGAAATCGATAAGACGGGCGAGGGTACACTGCTTAAAACATTATAGCAGGGCGGAAGAATATCGCCCTGCTCCCCCTCAATTGGCATTTATGCGCCTTTTTATTTTCTCGCCGAAATACAAAGCGGCGAGCATTTTCAAAATATCAATGACTACAAACGGCGCGGCGCAGGCGAGGAAAGCCGTTTTCAGATCCGTCTGCATGACGAACGAAAACCACAGCATAGCCATAGCATACACCACGGCTATGCCCGCAAGCATACCCGCAAACCGTATAAATTTATTTCCGAAGCGATCTATAAAATATCCGCTCAGCAATATCATAACGAAAAATCCTACGAGGCAGCCGCCCGTAGGACCCACGACCTTTGCGACCCCTCCCGAAAAGCCCGAAAACACGGGCAGACCCGCAAGTCCGAGCAGAAAATAAACCGTATAGCTTAAAAATGTCCTTTTTGTGCCAAGAATACAGAGCGAAAAATATATGACAAGGTTAGTGAAGGACACGGGCACGGGACCTATAGGTATCGACATGGGCGCAAGCACACACATAACGGCTGTCATAAGCGCTGTTTGCGTTATAGTCCTTGTGTTTAAAACGGATCTTCTTTCGTTCAAAGCTCAAACCCCATTTCCTTGAGCATTTTCTTGTCCCTTTGCGCAGCAGTGCCGTAGGTGGTGAGGAAGTTTCCCGTTATGGCAGAGTCGGCGCCTGCCGAAAACAGCGCCCGCCCGCTTTGCTTAAGCTCCTCCCTGCCCGCTGCCATGCGTATGTCGGCAGTCTTGTTTATATATCTGAATACAGCGACCGTCCTTAATATTTCATCCTCGCTCAGAGACCTTGCATTTTCAAAGACTGTATTTTTTATGGGCTTTAAAATATTTATGGGTATGGAGTCCGCGCCAAGCTCACGCAGAGCAAAAGCCATATCTATCCTGTCGTTCATGGTCTCGCCCATGCCTATTATACCTCCCGAGCAGACCTCAAGCCCTGCTTTTTTGGCAAGCCTTACGGTATTTACCTTGTCCTTGAAGCTATGAGTGGTGCATATGTATTTAAAAAAGCTCTCCGAGGTCTCCAGATTGCAGTGATATCTTGTGACGCCGCTTCCCTTCAGCCTTTTAAGCTGTTCAAATGTGAGCAGTCCGAACGAGGCGCAAAGTCCTATCCCGCTGCACTTGCTTTTCATGAGACGATACGCCCCAAGCGCCTTTTCAAATTCCTCGCCTCTGAGGCTCCTGCCCGAGGTGACCACGGAATAACGATGTATTCCCATATCGCGGTGCTCCTTGCAGTCGGCGGTTATATAGTTTTCGTCCAAAAAAGTATACATTCTGACATCTGCGTTATTATGCGCGGACTGCGCGCAGAAACGGCAGTCCTCTCCGCAGCCTCCCGATCTGCCGTTTATGACGGAACAAAGCTCTGCCCTGTTCCCCTTGTATTTTTTCCTTATATCGTCGGCGCCCTTCATAAGGCTGCCGAGGTCGGCAGCAACAAGCGCATCTGCCTCCGACCTTGTTATATCCTCTCCGTTAAGCACTTTTTCGGTTATATTGTCTATCAACTTATGTTTCCTCCGTATAATTGAAAATATATATTATTTTAACAGCATATGAGCATATTGTCAACTAATATTTTTTTATAAGTTTACAATCTGCCGCGGTATACTTAGCCGAAAAAAATGCATAAAAAAACACCTCAGCTTTGACTGAGATGTTTTTTTGATATATCTTATTTTTATACCTGTATCTTTAGCAGGCTCCGTCTCCCTTTATTACCGCGGGGATAGTAAGCAATATTATCTTGATATCCGTGAGCATACTCATTTCCTCTATGTACTTGATATCAAGCCTCATCCACTCGTCAAAGCCTATATTGCTTCTGCCGCTTATCTGCCAATAGCAGCTCAAGCCGGGCTTTACAAGCAGTCTTTTCTGTGAATAGCTGTCGTATTGCTCCACCTCGTTGGGAAGAGCGGGTCTGGGACCGACAACAGACATATCGCCCTTAAACACATTCACAAGCTGCATAAGCTCATCTATGCTGTATTTCCTTATAAAATGTCCCACCTTTGTTATTCTGGGATCTTTTTTTATTTTAAAGACAGGACCCTCTGCTTCGTTGAGATCAGCAAGCTCATCGAGCTTTTCTTCTGCGTCCATACGCATACTTCTAAATTTGTACATCTTAAACGGTATACCGTTTTTCCCGACTCTTATCTGGGAAAAAACCACAGGTCCTCCATCCTCGCATTTGATGGCAATTGCAGTAACAAGAAATATGGGTGAAAGCACTATCATTGCAATAAGCGATGAGAGCACATCAAACACTCTTTTTGAAATATGGTATAAAATCCCCTGTTTTGGTAAGACTTCACTATTAAACATATTATCACCCTCTATCGCCGTATCAACAAGCGCATTGCTGCCAAACTCAACATTCATAATCTACTCATTCTCCTTATGACTGAAGCTTTAGTAAAATTATCCGTCGTTATTATTCCCGAAGCTTAATTTCGGCATTTTAAACGGTGCACATACAATATAAACCGTTTTTATTACTGCGCTCCATCCTTTTTCAGGACGGAAACTATTGTTTTTAAAAATATTTTTGTATCAAGCCATAATGATTGATTATCTATGTAATACAATTCCATACTCTGTCTTTTTCCATCCTCATAGCCGGCATTATTTCTTGCGTAAGCCTGCCAATAACCGGTAAGCCCGGGCTGAACACTAAGGAAACGCTCTTTGTCTTTTCCATAATATTCAAGCTCATCCTCAACTATGGGTCTGGGGCCTATCAAGCTCATATCGCCCTTTAAAATATTCAACAGCTGAGGCAGCTCATCTATACTTGTCTTTCTCAGTACATTGCCCAAAGGAGTGATCCTGGGATCATCGTCGATCTTATATTCTTTCCTGTATTGCTCGATCTGTTCTTCCGTAAGTATTTCATCAAGAGGCTCGGATTTTGCAGACATACTTCTGAATTTAAAAAGTTCAAACGGCTTGCCGTCTTTTCCCAGCCTTGTGTGATGATATATAGGGCTGCCTCCGTCCTGAAGAAATATCAACAGCGCCAAAAACAACATTGGAATCACCAAAAAAATGATACCGATGAGAGAACCGACAAAATCAAAAACTCTTTTAAAAATATAGTACATTTTTTTTGTTGTCTTTATGTCGTTGCCATAAGTATTCTCAGAAAGGGATGTATTTCTATTATTGTCAGTATATACTTTATCAATATTATTTATGTTATCGGCTTCTTTAACGACCTCAACATTCATAATCGACTCAGTCTCCTTTTACGTTGAAGTAATTATACCACACAATATGTCCAAAAATTTGTCCATATATATACAAAAAAGTCAGTTACCCCCCCCTCAATAATGACAACTCACTATTCCGAAAGAACATCTGACTTGGGTCTGACCCGAAAGCCTTGCATAATGATACAAAATACAACATCTTTCATCAAGTCAACCATAAATATAATAACACAACAGGCGATAAAAGTCAAACAATAATGTGTAGTAATATAAACCAAATTTAGATATTATATTATAAATTTTTATTGCATATTTACCACTTATTTACAGTAAATAATAATTATTTTTATTTATCGTATACTACACAGTAAAAAGAAAGTATACAATATCCTTCCACAATCAAAAAGCGCCCCGTTTGAGGGGCGCAAAAAATTAACAATTATTCAGCCTTTACCTTTGCATAGAGCTCGGAGAGCTTAGCCCTTAACACCTCGTTGTCCCTGAATATCTCATCCTTGTCATAGCCTGTTCTGGGGATATAAGCTTCATTTTCAAAATATGCTCCGCCTTCGCCGGAGAGGTCTGCCACTACCTCGGCATTTGAGGAGGTGTAGCCAATTTCCTCCGAGCCTGCATAGGACGGGTCATACTGTATATACCAATTTATAAATTCATTGGCAAGCTTGGGATTTTCGGCATTCTTGGGTATTACCATAGAGTCTGTCCAGCTGTTTGTGCCTTCCTTAGGTTCAAAATATCCCATATCGGGATTTTCCGAAAGTATGAAGGCTGCATCGCCGCTGTAAACTACCGCCAGATCCTTGTTGCCGTTTGCCATGGCGTCTATCACTTCGTCAAGCACATATGACGGCTCCATAGTGTCGTTAAGCTCCATGAGCCAGTTGTAAGCCTCGTTTATTTCTTCCTCGTTGTCGGTATTCATGGAGTAGCCGAGCGCCTTCAAAGCGACCATAAAGGCATCTCTCTCGGAGTCGTAAATATATACGCTGCCCTTGTACTTTGTGTCCTTTAGTATGTTGTAGCCCTCCGCTTCAAGGTCATCGAGCGAAACGTTGTTCTTGTTGTACACAAGTCCCACATTGCCGTAGAAATAGGGTATTGAATATACATTGCCGGGGTCGAACTCCAGGTCCATAATTTCCGGTACGATATTTCCTATGTTGGTTATGGCAGCCTTGTCTATAGGCTGGAGCATATCCTCTCTTATGAGCCTTTCTATCATATAGTCGGAGGGCACAAGCACATCATACTTATCGCCTGCCTGTAGCTTTGTGTACATTGCCTCGTTTGAGTCGTAGTATTCACATATGACATCTACGCCGAATTCCTCCTCAAAGTCGGATATGACATCCTCTCCTATATACTCGCCCCAGTTGAAGAGCTTGAGCGTGTCGGAGCCGTATTTTTCAACGGCAGCCTGTCTTGCCTCATCATTGGTGCCGCCGCAGCCCGAAACAATAAGCGCTGCGCCGAGTATTACCGCAAACAGTTTTTTCATAGTTATAGGTCCTCCTTTATCATTTTATTTTTAGCTTTTTTAAGCCTTCTTTCCTTTATTACGGGCGCAACATTGGCAAAAATAAGAAACACTGTTATGACCAGCACAACAAGGCTTGAAACAGCGTTTATGGTAGGATTTACCCTCTTTGACATGGTATATATCATTATGGATATATTGTTCACGCCGTTGCCCGTTACGAAGTAGGATATAACAAAGTCGTCAAAGCTCATTGTGAATGCTATGAGCGCGCCCGCAAGTATGCCCGATGTTATCTGAGGCACTATCACCTTTGTAAGCGCGCCCGCGGGCGTACAGCCCAGATCCAGCGCCGCGTCCAGTATGTTGGGATCAAGCGAACGGAGCTTGGGCAGGACGCTTAATATAACATAGGGTATGCAAAACATGATATGCGCCAGCAAAAGCGTCGTAAAGCCCTTGTTTATAGCAAGGGAGCTGAAAAGCATCAGAAGCCCTATTGCCGTTACTATCTCGGGATTCATTACGGGCAGGTCGTTTATCTGACCTACTACTGCCTTTATGACCTTGTTTGACTTAGAAAGTCCTATTGCCGTTACCGTGCCCGCCACGGTGGAAATGACCGTTGCCAGAACAGCTATGACCACGGTATAGAATATGGAATCCATCATATCCGAATTTCTGAAAAGCTTGCCGTACCATTGCAGAGAAAAGCCCGCAAAACGGCTCAGCGACTTGGAGCTGTTGAACGAAAATATGACCGTATACACTATGGGCGCATAAAAGAAGAATATTATAAAGCCCATGAGAAGCTTTGAAAAAATATGTCTTTTCTTTTTTTCCATCAGTCATTGCCTCCCTTCACGGAGACCTTCTTGTCCACATATCTTGTGAGATACATGGCAAGCACTATTATGACGGACATTATGAGTGATATGGCGCTGCCGAAGCCCCAGTTGCCCGTTATAAGGAACTGATTTTCTATTACATTTCCTATGAGCATATACTGTCCTCCGCCCAAAAGCCTGGGAATAAAGAAGCTCGACACCGCAGGCAGGAACACAAGCGCAATACCGCTTATAACTCCCGGCAGCGACAGGGGCAGAGTTACCCTTAAAAAAGACTGCACATTGTCCGCTCCCAGGTCGTTTGCCGCCTCTATGTAGCTGTAATCCATCTTGCAGAGCGAGTTATATATCTGTAGTATCATAAAGGGCACAAAGTTATACACCATGCCCAACACCACCGCAAAGGGCGTTTCCAAAAGCTTTATCGGACCTATGCCGAAAAGCCCCAATATGGAATTGACAACTCCCGTCTTGTCCAGTATGCCCCTTAAGGCATATGTTCTTACAAGCATATTTATCCAGGTGGGGAGAGTTATTATGAGCACCATGAGCATCTGCGACGAGGGCTTAAGCCTTGCTATGACATAGGCTACGGGATATCCCAGAAGTATACACACAACGGTGGTTATGACGGCTATCATGAGCGAACGCCTGAGCACATCCACAAAAACCTTGTCCTTGAAAAAATAGGCAAAGTTTTCGAGCGTGAAGCGCACATTCATTACGGAATTGCCCTCCTTTGTGAAGGCATATATCACTATCATGAGCATGGGCATAACTATGAGCGCAAACGACCATATTATGTAGGGATAGACCATACCTTTGAAATCTCTCATATCAATACCCCTTTCTCGACATAATATGGATATCGTCGGGAGCTATGCTTAAGCCTACCCTTTCGCCCGCCTCATATTTATCCGTGGTATCTATTTTATACTCTGCGCCGAGCGTCCTGAATGTGATGTCATACACTCCCGGCTCTATATTTTCGGGATCAAAGCTGTATTCCACATCCGTTATATCTATGCTCTCGGAGCCGTCCTTTGTCCACGCCTGGGCGTTCGCCCATGTCTTGAGGTCGGTCTCAAGAGCTATGCTCTCGCGTATATCGTCAATGTCCTTGTATATATTCACGGCATATATTATCTCGTCATACTCCGTAGCCTCGACCTTGTTTTCATCGGCAACGGTGGCATGAACTGTCTTCATAGTGCCCGCTGCGGTGGAAAATGTGACGGGATAGCTGCCCTTTTCGGGCTTTATGTCATAGTCCACCTTTGTTATTGACACAAGCTGTTCCTCATTTGAATTTTTCCAGGCAAGAGCATTGGCACGGGCTATGATGTCCGCCCTTGTAAGCTCCTCCTCAACATCGCTTATATCCAAATAAAAATCATTGGCTGTCATGGACTCGTCCGCCGACATATTGCAGACGGGCTTAACGTCGTCCACCTTCATTTTGACGGTGATGCTTGTGCCAAGGCGGGTTTCGACTATTGTTTCGTAGTGCACGCCCTTAAAGAGCACGGACTTCACCTTGCCCGTTATGCTGCCCTTTTCAACGGGCACGATGTCTATATCCTCCGGTCTTATGACAACATCCACTCTCTCGTCCTTGTCAAAGCCGAAATCAACGCAGTCAAAAAGCCTGCCGTTGAAGGCGACCTTGTAGTCCTCTCGCATGATGCCCTCTATTATGTTGCTCTCGCCTATGAAGTCCGCAACATATCTGTTCACAGGCTCGTTGTATATATCGGTAGGCGTGCCTATCTGCTGTATCTCGCCTTCACGCATGACTACTATCTTGTCCGACATGGTGAGGGCTTCCTCCTGGTCGTGAGTTACATATATGAATGTGATGCCGACCTCCTGCTGTATCTTTTTGAGCTCTCTCTGCATTTCCTTACGAAGCTTAAGATCCAGAGCGCCGAGAGGCTCGTCGAGCAAAAGCACCTTGGGTTCGTTCACAAGTGCCCTTGCTATGGCAACTCTCTGCTGCTGACCGCCCGACATTTCGCTTACGCTTCTCTTGCCGTATTCCTCAAGTCCCACAAGCCTAAGCATACGCATGACCTTCTGCTCTATTATATCCTTGGGCTCCTTCCTTATCTTAAGCCCGAATGCTATGTTGTCATACACATTGAGATGCGGAAAAAGCGCATACTTCTGAAACACGGTGTTAAGCTCTCTTTTATAAGGCGGGAGAGATGTTATATCCTTGCCGTCAAAGAGCACTGTGCCCTCGTTCTGCTTTAAAAAGCCGCCCAATATCCTTAAAAGCGTGGTCTTTCCGCAGCCGCTCGGACCCAGAAGCGTTACAAATTCGTTTTCATATATATCAAGGTTCACACCCTTTAGGACTATCTGTCCGTCAAATTCCTTAACAATGTTTTTAAACTGTATAAGCTTGTTCATTTCTACCTCCCGTTCCTTTGTTTGGCATTGCGTTTCCGCTTTAATGGTATTATACAGTTTATGGCGTTAAATTGCAATAAAAATATTGGTATTAACATTTTTTTAATATATAAAATGTTATAAACGGGCGTGCAATGCACGCCCCTACAAACCACAATATGAGCTAATCACTCGTAGGGGCGAGCATTGCTCGCCCGCAAAAATTTAATATAACAATGTGTTTTATCGACACAAAAAAAAGGCTCCCCACATCGGAGAGCCTTTTTTAATTTCCCATATATATTTTATTTTACTGCCTTGAAAGCCTCGTCAAGGTCTTCGATTATATCGTCTATATTCTCCGTACCTATTGAAAGGCGAATGGTGTTGGGCTTTATGCCCTGGCTCAAAAGCTCTTCCTCGGTGCACTGGCTGTGCGTGGTGGTGGCGGGATGGATAACAAGCGACTTGACATCCGCAACATTGGCAAGGAGTGAAAACAGCTCCAGATTGTCGATGAAGTCCTTTGCCTTCTGCTCGTCGCCCTTTATCTCAAATGTAAATATAGAGCCGCCGCCCTTCGGGAAGTACTTGTTGTAGAGCGCCCTCTGGCTTGCGTCATCCGATACGCTCGGGTGATGAACAGCCTCTACCTGAGGATGCTTTGAAAGATATTCAACTACCTTGAGAGCATTTTCAACATGTCTTTCCACTCTCAGAGAAAGCGTTTCAAGCCCCTGGAGGAAGAAAAATGCGTGGAAGGGCGATATAGTTGCGCCCGTATCTCTTAAGAGTATGGCTCTTATCTTTGTGACAAAGGCGGCAGGACCTACAGCCTTCGTAAAGCTCACGCCGTGATAGCTGGGGTTAGGCTCCGTGAGGGATGCAAACTTGCCCGAAGCCTCCCAGTCGAACTTGCCGCTGTCCACGATCACACCGCCCACGGATGTGCCGTGACCGCCTATGAACTTGGTTGCCGAATGTACCACTATATCTGCGCCGTATTCTATTGGTCTCACAAGATAGGGCGTTGCAAATGTGGAGTCCACAACGAGGGGTATTTTGTGGCTGTGAGCTATTTCCGCTATTTTCTCAATGTCCACAACATCGGAGTTGGGATTGCCCAGAGTTTCGATATACACTGCCTTTGTGTTCTCCTTTATGGCATTTTCCACCTCGTCATAGTTAAATATATCCACAAATGTTGTGTCTATGCCGTACTGCGGGAGAGTATGCGCCAAAAGATTGAATGTGCCGCCGTAAATATTTTTGGCTGAAACGATATGGTCGCCCTTCTGCGCAAGGTTCTCTATTGTGTATGTAACGGCAGCCGCGCCCGAGGCTACCGCAAGAGCCGCAACTCCGCCCTCCAAAGCGGCTATTCTCTGCTCAAATATATCCTGCGTGGGATTTGTGAGCCTGCCGTAAATATTGCCCGCATCGGCAAGACCGAAACGCGCCGCAGCATGGTCGCAGTTCCTGAAAACATAGGACGAAGTCTGATAAATGGGTACCGCCCTTGAATCCGTAACGGGATCGGGCTTTTCCTGTCCTACATGAAGCTGCAGCGTTTCAAATTTTAAATTTCTTTGTTCTCTCGTTTTTTTGCTCATATTATTCCTCTCCTTTCGATAAATGCTAATCCGCAAACAACGGCGTTGAAAGATATCTGTCGCCCGTGTCGGGAAGCAATACCACTATGTTTTTATTTTTGTTTTCCTCTCTCTTGGCAAGCTCGACAGCCGCATAAAGCGCTGCGCCCGAGGATATGCCCACGAGTATGCCCTCTGTCTTGGCAAATTTATTGCCGTATTTAAAGGCATCGTCGTTCTCTACGGCTATTACCTCATCATATATGCCGGTGTTTAAAGTATCGGGCACAAAACCTGCGCCTATGCCCTGTATCTTATGCGCTCCGCCGTGTCCCTCGGTGAGCACGGGAGAGCTCTTAGGCTCAACGGCAACTATCTTTATATCGGCTCTCTTGCTCTTTAAATATTCGCCTACGCCGCTGACCGTACCGCCCGTGCCAACGCCTGCAACGAAAATATCCACCTTACCCTCCGTAGCCTCCCATATTTCAGGACCCGTTGTGAGCTTATGCGCCTCGGGATTGGCAGGATTCACAAACTGACCGAGTATTACCGAGCCTTCTATTTCCTTGTTGAGCTCCTCTGCCTTCTGAATAGCGCCCGTCATGCCCTTTGAACCGTCCGTGAGCACCACCTGAGCGCCATATGCCTTAAGAAGATTTCTTCTTTCAACACTCATAGTCTCGGGCATTGTGAGTATAGCCTTATAGCCCTTAGCCGTGGCAACGGCGGCAATGCCTATGCCCGTGTTTCCGCTTGTAGGCTCTATGAGGGTTGCGCCGGGCTTGAGCTGTCCGCTCTCCTCAGCCTTCTTTATCATGGCTGCGGCAATTCTGTCCTTTACGCTGCCTGCGGGATTGAAATATTCAAGCTTGGCGTATATATTGTCAACGCCCTCGGCTTTATTGAAATTGTTGAGCCTTAATATAGGTGTGTTGCCTATAAGCTCCGTCATACTGTTATAAATTTTAGCCATTTTTAAGCTCCTTTCATACTATTCATAGTAAATTAATATGTTTTATGTTAATGAGTATACCATTTTTTTCATATCGTGTCAATAGGAAATTTCAATTTTTTTCAAAAAAAAATAAGAGAGCCGTTTTAAAGCTCTCTTCAGACTGTCGAAAAAGTCAAAATATAAAAAATGTTATAAACGGGCGTGCAATGCACGCCCCTACAAACCACAATGTGAGCTAACCACTCGTAGGGGCGAGCATTGCTCGCCCGCAAAATTTCATACAATAAGGTTGTTTATCGACACGCAAAAGAGATTTGTTTTAAAGCTCTCTTGAAATCCTCTTTTTAAGCGATATAAAATCGTCAAACTTTTTTGTGTTGTAGTTTATTATAAGCTCATCGGGCATATTTGCGCTCATAAGAACATCCCTGCAATTGTCAAAATTGCCGATGGCGGTGTGATAATGCGCATCGCTGCCGAGTATGACGGGGAGCGACTGTTTTATGCACTCCTTTAAAAGCTCCGCAACTATCTTCTCTCCTCCCTCTCTGCTGCCGCCCTTGGCAAAGGACGAATTGTTTATTTCAAGCAATGTGTTGTTATCCCTTGCAGCCGTGACCACCTTTTTTATATTTATGGGATAACGCGGATCCCCGGGATGTCCTATTATGTTGACAAAGGGATTTTTGACGGCGTTTACTATGGCGGAGGTGTTTTCCTCCTCCGTGCCGGGCGCAATGCAGGGCAGATGAAGGCTGGCTATGACGATATCCAATCTTTTCAATATCTTCTTATATATAGCCTTGTCAATTCTTCCCTCATAGTCCATAATATTCAGCTCTACGCCCTTGAATATCTTTACGCAGTCTATGTACTCCGGGAGCACCTTCAAGTTGAGAAAATGCAGATAACCGCAGGAGCCCGGCATTGCAGGAGCATGGTCGGTTATGCCCAGATATTCAAGACCTATGGATGCGGCATATTTGGCATTTTCCGTAACTGTGCTGTAGGCGTGTCCGCTTGCGATGGTGTGGGTATGCATATCGAGCTTATAATGTGGCATATAATCACAGCCTTTCAATTAATTGTCTGTATACAAATAGGAATAAATGATTTATAATTAAGTTAGCTAAAAACATTCATATTATAAAAATAAGCGGAGGTGATAACGATGAAGCTTTACAAAAAGGAAACTCATACCATAGAAAGAATAGCCGAGGTAAGGTGCAATTGCTGCGGAAAAATAATCGAAAAAAACAAATACGGCTATTCGACCGACTATCTTTCGGTAGAAAAACGCTGGGGCTACGGGAGCAGTATGGACGGCGAAAGACACAGCTTTGACCTCTGCGAGGATTGCTACAAGCGTATCATCTCCGCCTTTAAGCTGGGCGTTGAAGGCGAGGATTAGTCCTCCGCTCTACAGCTGAATGCCAAAAATTCCACTCTCAACGCGCCGTTTTTCTTAAGCACCCTTGCGCACTCGTTCACGGTGGCGCCCGTTGTGTAAATATCGTCTATGAGAAGTATGCTTTTGCCCTTTATTGCCTCCTTATCCTTAACGGCGAAGGCGTGCCTTATGTTTTTGAGCCTTTCCTCCCCGGAAAGAGAATTCTGCGGCTTTGTGTCTATCACTCTTTCAAGCACGACGGCGCAGGGCGTATTGAGCCTTGCAGCTACCATTGCCGCAGGTATATCGGACTGATTGTAGCCCCTTTGCCTCATCCTGTTTTTGTGAAGAGGAACGGCTGTGACCACATCAAAGCCATAAAGAGAATTTTTCTCAGCATAGTCCGCCATAAGCTCTCCGAAATATATGCCTATATACTTCATATTTTTATATTTACAATTGAGCACAGCATTTCTCACATTGTCCTTATATTCAAACAAACTGTGTCCCTTGTCAAAATAGAGCTTTGTTTTGTTGCAGCTCCTGCACTTGCCCCTGTGGTATATTATCCTGCCGCACACGGGACACCTGCCAAGGTCGTGTTCGTCAAACTCGGCTCTGCACTCGGCGCACAGTATACCGCCTCCGACCGGCATAATGCTTCCGCACCCTATACAGATATGTGGATAGACCAACGAAACAATATCACTCGCTATCTCCTTCATCAGCTTTATCAGCTTCATTTTCGCTGTCCTCTGCCTTGTATTTCCTGAATATCTCCATAAATTCCTCACCCGAAATATTCTCTCTCTCGCAGAGGAATTCGGCTATTTCCTCAAGCGCCTGCTTGTTTTCAAGGAGCATTTGCTTTGCCTTCTCGTGGCACTCGCGTATTATGGAAAGCACCTCTTTGTCAAGCTCGGCTATTGTCTTTTCGCCCACAATGGCAACTCTCTCGCCCGAAAGATACCTGCTCTGTATGCTTTCAAGCGCCATCATATCGAATTTGTCGCTCATGCCGTAAAGACTTATCATGCTTCTGGCAAGGTCTGTGGCTCTCTCTATATCGTTTGACGCGCCCGTTGTGACGGAGCCGAACTCTATCTCCTCCGCGCTCCTGCCCGCAAGCAGAACGGTTATCTGCGCAAGTATTTCGTCCTTGCTCTGGAGGAAATGCTCCTCCTCGGGCATCTGCATGGTATAGCCCAAGGAACCCATTGTTCTTGGGATTATGGTTATCTTCTGCACGGGCTGTGTGTTTTTCTGCAAAGCCGTGGCAAGCGCATGACCTACCTCGTGGAACGAAACTATCTTCTTTTCCTTTTCGGACATTATTCTGTCCTTCTTCTCCTTGCCCGCAATTACCACCTCTACGGACTCCATGAGATCCTCCTGTATTATCTTGTCCCTGCCAAGCCTTACAGCCCTTAATGCCGCCTCGTTTACTATATTGGCAAGGTCTGCTCCGCTGGCTCCGCTTGTGGCAAGACCTATCTTTTCAAGGTCTATGTCGTCGCCCTGCTTCACATTCTTGATATGCACCTTCAACACGGCAACTCTGCCCTTTAAGTCGGGATTTTCAACAATTATGCGTCTGTCAAAGCGTCCCGGTCTCAAAAGCGCCTTGTCCAGCACCTCTGGTCTGTTGGTAGCGCCTATGATGACAACTCCGCCCGAGGAATCAAAGCCGTCCATCTCCGAAAGCAGCTGATTGAGCGTCTGCTCATTGTAGTTATAACGGCTGTCTCTTTTCTGACCCACTGCGTCAAGCTCATCTATAAACACTATACAGGGGGCATTCTGCTGCGCGCTCTTGAAAAGCTCTCTCACCCTGGAGGCGCCCACGCCCACAAACATTTCCTCAAAGTCCGAGCCCGAAAGGCTCATAAATGTGACCTTAGCCTCGCCCGCCACAGCTCTGGCAAGAAGCGTCTTGCCTGTGCCGGGAGGGCCTGCAAGCAAAGCGCCCTTAGGCTGCTTGGCGCCTATCTGCTTATATTTTTCGGGATTATGCAGAAAGTCTATTATCTCCTGCAAGGACTCCTTTGCTTCCTCCTGTCCCGCAACATCGGCAAAGGTGACGCCCGTTTCCTTCTCCATATACACCTTGGCGTTAGACTTGCCCATTGCGCCCGCGCCCATTCTGCCCAGACCGAAGCGCATGAGGAACATAAAGCCAAGATACATTATAACAAGGGGAACTACCCAGCTTGTTATAAACGAAATGATCGGTGAATTATACTGTATGGGAGAGTAGAACTCTACATTGTGCTCTCTGAGTATGGGCACAAGCTCATCATAGGATATCCTGCCCACATTGAAATACTTATTGCCCGATGTGAGCTGTTTGTCGCCCTCCTCCAGCTTGTCGGCATAGGGATATACCACAAGCATATCGGAGCGGAACTCCACCTTTTCTATCTTGTCCTTCTCCACCATATTTACAAAATCGCTGTAATTAAGCTCGCTAAGCGACCTGAGAGATAAGGTGTGCATCACCACGTTGAATATGACGGTGAACACAAGTGAGACCACAAGTATTCTGAGAAAAAGCTTTATGTCCGAATTGTCCTTTCCTCCGCTTTCGTTATTTATATTGTCGTTGTTATCACGGTTATCACTTTCCATTACAATATCCTCCGTTTTTCTGCGCACAGACCCGCGTCCGCGCGCATTAAAGAAATTATTTTGCGTTTGTCTTTTTTATTTTATAACAATAACCGCATATTTTCAACAAATATAATGTATATTTTATAATTTTTTAATAATTGCCGATTTGTAGTAATGGTTCAATATAGCCTTATAATCCGCTCCGTTATTTGCCATATAGCAGGCTCCGTACTGGCTCATGCCCACCCCGTGACCGTAGCCGCGCGTGTTTATTGTAAAGCCGTCTGCATTTTTTTGTATGTCAAAGCTTGTCGAGCGAAGACCCAGAATACTTCTTACGCCTGCGCCCGTGTATTCCCTGTCCCCTATTTTTATATTGAGCACATAGCCCGCGGGACTTTTTTTGATGTCGCCTATGTCCGTACTGCCGAATACTGCCTTGAATTTCTCCTTTGACAATGTTATGCTGTCCTCAAAATAGGGCGAAAATTTATCGCCCTCGGACTCCACGCTCGAAAGATAGGGTATGTCCTGCGTCCAGACATTCTCGCACTCCTCCGTGCGTCCGTTCGTTGTGGAGCAGAAAACGGCAAGTATAGGCTCGTTGTCATATTCCAATATTTCGCCCGCCGTAGAATACACGGCATTTTTTATCTTATTATAGTTTTCATCGAAGCTTCTGCCCCACATGGCGCGCATACGCTCTGTATCTATATGCGCCTGCGCTATATCGTCATAATCGAGAGTCGGGTCCTTGCTAAGCTGTCTTAAGGCATATGTTCTTGCGGCGACCGCCTGTGCCTTGAGAGCCTCGTGAGGAAAATTGACGGGCATCTCTCCCGCCACAACACCCACAACATAGTCCTCCAGTTCAATGTCTATTGTGCCGACACCTTCCGTATTTTCGGCAGCCTCCGCCTTTTGCACAAGCTCCACACTGCACACGGGAAGAGCCTCCTCCGCTCCCGCATACCTGTCCTTTATTGCAAATGCGGGCAGCATAACGGCAAAAACGCTCACAGCTATGAATATTGTACCTTTCAGAACTACCACCTCTTTATTAAGGGCATTTCACCCTTTTTATTTTACAGCCGAGGGCGGAGAGCTTTTTTTCTATCTCCTCATAACCCCTGTCTATATAATGTATATTGCCTATCTCCGTTGTACCCTCGGCGGCAAGAGCCGATATTATAAGCGCCGCGCCCGCCCGCAGGTCTGTGGCGTTCACCTCCGCGCCCGCAAGCCCTTCAACGCCCCTCACAACGGCAAGCTTGCCCTCTACGGTTATATTTGCGCCCATTTTTATAAGCTCGCCCACATACATAAAGCGGTTTTCAAAAACGGTCTCGTTCACTATGCCCGTGCCGAGTCCCTTTGCCATGAGCGCTGTGAACTGCGCCTGCATATCCGTGGGAAAGCCCGGATAGGGAAGTGTCTTTATGTCGGTATTTACAACAATGCCATCGGCATATACCGTGAGAGCGTTTGTCTCCTCCTTTATGTCTACCTCCATTTCGCGAAGCTTTGACATAACGGGTCTTATATGGTCTATCATTATATTTTCTATGCGACATTCCCCGCCCGCCGCAGCTGCGGCAAGCATGAATGTACCCGCCTCTATCCTGTCGGGTATTATGCTGTGGCTGACGCCCGTGAGAATAGGCGTGCCGTCCACCACTATGGTGTCGCTGCCTGCGCCCTTTATTTTGGCTCCCGCCTTGTTGAGAAAATTTGCAAGGTCTATTATTTCCGGCTCGGCGGCGCAGTTGCTTATGACAGTTCTGCCCTTTGCCATGACCGAAGCGAGCATTATGTTTTCCGTGGCGCCCACGCTGGGAAAATCCAGATATATCTCCCCACCACTAAGATATTTTCCGCTTATGTCAATTATTCCACCCTCCAAGGACTGGCTTGCGCCGAGAGCGCCGAAGCCCTTTAAATGCAGGTCTACGGGGCGCTGACCTATCTTGCAGCCTCCTGGCATAAACATGGACACCTTGCCGAATCTCCCCAAAAGGGCGCCCACTATTAGAAACGATGCCCTTATGTCCCTTACCATGGCGCTGGGCGGACGATTTTGTATATCGGAACAGTTTATACTTATACATTCTCCCGTCTTTACATCGGCACCGTAATATTTTAAAAGCTCAAGCATGGTATAAACATCTCTCAGCGCAGGCACATTATATATATAGCAGGTATCGGGGATGAGGAGAGTTGCGGCAAGTATGGGAAGCACGGAATTTTTGGAGCCTGAGACCCTGACTGTACCGTTTATTTTGTTGCCTCCGTTTATAATGAGCTTTTCCATCGCTGACCTCCGAAATTGTATTTTTTTTAACAACAGTTTAATAATAGTGTTGCCACATACGAAACAACAAAACCTTGAAATTAGAGGCAAAATTTTAATAAATAAACAAATAAAAAAAGCCGGGACACATTTCTGTATCTCGGCTTTAAAATGAAAATTTATTATTTAATTTTATCAAACTCGCTCGACATGAGCAGATTGATATAATCCTCTATGGGCATGGGCTTTGCGAAGTAATAGCCCTGAGCATATTTACAGCCTATGCTGGTGAGGAAATCCATCTGTTCCTTAGTCTCAACGCCCTCCGTGAGAACGGGGATATTGAGCATTTTAGCCATATACACCACGGATTCAACGAGCTTTGCACCCTTTCTGGTGTTTACAGCCGAAAGGAATACCATATCCAGCTTAAGCAGGTCTATGGATATATCCTTAAGAGTGTTAAGCGATGAATAACCGCTTCCGAAGTCGTCCATCTCAACGCTGTAGCCTATCTCTCTGAGGTTATCCACAACATTTATCATGACCTCGGGCTGCTCAACATAGAGTGACTCCGTTATCTCCAGACGAAGATCCTTTGTGGGGATGTCATACTTGGCTCTCGCCGCATTCAACTCCTCAATAAGCTTAGGTCTGAAAAGGTCGGCTCTGGAAAGATTTATGGCTATAGTGGGCGGCTCCACGCTCGGCAGCGCCTTTTTAAGAAGCGACATAACTCTGCACGCCTCCTCGGCTATGTAGTTGTCAAGCTGCGCTATGAGCGCGTTCTGCTCCAGAACTGGAATGAAGTTGCCGGGGGATATTATGCCCTTGTCGGGGTGTATCCACCTTACAAGCGCCTCCGCGCCTACTATCTTGCCGTTGAGCATATTGTACTGAGGCTGAAGATACATATGGAACTGTCTTTCCTTCAATGCCTCCGGGAAGTCCCTCACTATCTCCTGCGTCTTTATGATGTCGGCTCTTATTCCTTCATCATATATACAGAACGGTGTGAATGTCTTTTTAGCCTGATTGAGAGCTATTTCTGCTCTGTCGCACATAGTGATTACGGGTATATTCTTGTCGTTTACGATATAAATACCCGTGCTCAATATGAACTTATAGTCTATGGGATAAGAGTCCACTATTTCCTGTATCTGATGAGTGACGGTCTCTATGCTCTCTATCTTGTCTCCCGCATAGCAGGCTATGAAGTCATCTCCGCCGAGATAGCCGCAGCAGCCTCCCTTGTCGGTAATGATCTTTTTATAGTGTCTGCCGACATAGCTTAAGAACTCGTCTCCCGCCTTCCTGCCGTAGAGCTCATTGAACGCCTTGAAGTTGTTCAGATCCCTCTTTATTATAAAGAAATTCTTGTCGGGATTTTCGGCAAAGAGCTTTTTGCACTCCAGACAGAAGCCATTTATGTTCAAAAGGCTTGTGAGGCTGTTTATATGAGCGTGCTTCAATATCTCCTCGCCTATCTGCTTGTACTTCTGCAAATACTGCTCGGCGGCAACATCGTTGTCCAGCTTTTCTCCGTTTTCCTGCATTGAGGATGCCAGCACTCTGTCCTCCACGATGTCGGTAACGTCGCGCTGAGTGCAGAGTATAAGCTTTTTATCCTTATCCATATAGGAATATTTGAATTTCTTGTAGCGGCATATACCGTCTATTCCCGTTTCGGGGAAGACGAAGGAATATATATTCTTGCTTTCAAGCTCGCTCATTATCCTCAATATGGAAGTCCTCTCTTGTATGAACTCCCTGTCCTCGGGCATGAGCAGAGTTGTGACATATTTTTCTATCTCGTCGGCATAATCGGGATAAAATACGGTCATTTCCTTGTCGGAGGCATTGTCCATTATGCTCCTTACTATAGAACCATGTACGGCGTCTATGCAGGCAACGACCTCGTATTCCTCCGAAACCTCCTGATTGATGGCAAGAGATATCTGCTTGTGGTTGTTTATATCCTTGAAGTATATGAACGCCTCTATATCCTTGCTGGAGGGATTTGCTCTGAGGCTTATTTCAAGTGACATCCAGAGGTTATAACCGCTCTCGTACTTAAAGAAGTATTCATAGAAAAGATTTTTGTTGCCCCTGTTGTAGCTTCTGAGAAGCACATTCCTGTCTATCCTCTTAGCAAGGAAGTTGTAGGTGTCCTTTGTGAGTTTTTCGCCGTGTCCGAGATGGTCGAGGCATTCCTCTATGGTCATACCCACCTTTACACGCGATTCATCACCGTAGCGGCTGCTCCAGTCGATGATCATATCCTGCGTAACATTTATCTCACAGTAAGCCACCAGATTTTTGAGCACGGCGCTCTTGTGCTTGAGCTCCTGCTGATATCTTTCCTCTACAACGGTTTCCTTGAGCTTTCTCTCGGTAATGTCTATAAATGTGGAATAGATATACTCCTGTCCGTCCTCCACAACAAAGGCGCTCTGGTCGATGACATACTTCACGGAGCCGTCCCTGCGCCTGAAGCAGAACTCGGACTTGGTGTAGTCCGTGCTCACAAGGTTGTGGTCTACGCTGCTTATTATCTGCGCGACCTGCGTCTTAGGAATGAGAGCGGCAAAGCTGTTATTCTTCTCCGCCTTGAACTGTTCGGGAGTGTAGCCTATCATATTGTAGAAATTCTCGTTTGCCTCCACAACGGTAAACGCGGTGTCCTTTATGCACTTCACTCTGCCGCAGGTCATCATCTCTACGGTGGCGTCAAAGTTGGTCTTGAGCATCTTGCTCTCCGTAGCGTCGGACATACAGGTTATGGCAAGTTCTCTGTTGTAATATATGATATGGCTGCTCAAAACATCATAATTTCTGCCCTTATAGCGCATCTCATATGAAATATTGGGCTGATTTTTGAACTTGTCGGTATCGCAGAGATCGCACGCCTTGTCGCCCTCGTTGAATATCTCGTATACGGTCTGACCCGCCCTGAGCCTTTCGTTGTTCAAAAAGGTCTTTCTCAGCTTTTCGTTGGCATAGAGTATTTCCTTGGTATTAAAGTCCATTATAAAGGCTATCTCATCCACATTGTCGAGTATATCCTTGTAGGGCTTTGAATACCTGTCTATATTGTGTACAACACCGCAGCATATGACGGAACCGTCCTTCTGCCTGAGAGCAGCGCCGTTTACATTGAGCCACACAAGCTCCTTGTTTCTGTTGATTATTCTCATATTGAAGCTGAGATTTGTTTCCTCCTCAACAGATCTCTGCACTACCTCTCTCATATGCTCCCTATCGGGCGTAAATATCTTGTCAATTTCAGACATTTTGTTTACTACCTTGTCGTAGCTTTCGGGATCTACGCCCAGCATTTCGAGAACATTCGGAGATATGTACAGCATTTCCGTCTTATCATCCTTGAGCTTGTACATAACAAGTCCGCCGGGAATAGCCGAAAATACATTTTCAATTTGTTTTCTGTTAAGAACAATAGCTTCTTTTCCGGGATCATCCTCCCCGATTATCCTGAAAAGCTTTTCGTAAACAGTTTTTTCCGAATCATTATTTTTTTTCATCAGAGTCTACCCCCCCCACTCTTTTTTTACAAAAAGAGCATTGTTATCCAATTATCCATAATGATATTATTACACATTTTTACAACTTTTACAATAGTTTTTTTATATAAATATAAAAATTTAATATAATTATATAATATATTCACACACACCATTACGGTTATTTGTAAAAAGAACACAATAAGAACAAAAAGAACTCCGCATACAATGCGCAGTCCTTTCATTTTTGCCGACGGGGGAGAGGGGATTGCCCGCCGCCGAATAAACGGGAGTTTTGCCTCCTTGTATTATTATATTTTTATGGCTATCAAGTGTTACACATTTTTTATTATACCGCTTTTGCCTATATTCTCCGCGGCTCTTTCGAGCACATCGCAGGGACAGACGAGAGCGGCTCGCACATAGCCCTCGCCCAAGGCTCCGAATGAGGCTCCGGGAACGACCAGCACTCCCGCCTTTTCAAGCATTTCAAGGCAGAAATCATAGGATGATGTATAGCCGTCCGGCAGAGGGAGCCACACAAACATAGTGGCAGGCGTTTTCTCGACCCTCCAGCCTACGGAATTGAGAGCGTCTATAAAGGTATCGCGCCTTTTTTTGTACTCCAGCCTAAGAGCTTCAACACAGCCTTGATCGCCCGTTAGCGCTGCGACCGCTCCCAGCTGTATGCCTCTGCACACGCCGTAGTCTATCTGTGAGCGGAATGCCTTGAAGCGCTTTATTATTTCCGCATTTCCAAGAGCAAAGGAAAGCCTCAGACCCGTGAGATTATATGACTTTGAGAGCGAGTTGAACTCTATGCCCACATCAAAAGCGCCCTCCGTTTCAAGGAAGGATATGCCCCTTTCGCCGTCATACACAAGCTCCGAATAGGCATTGTCATGAATAATGATGATATCATACTTCTTGGCAAAAGCCACAAGCTCCTTGTAAAAGCTCACGGGAGCAACGGACGCCGTGGGGTTGTTGGGATAGGACACCACCATTATTTTGGCGCGCCTTGCAATATCCTCGGGTATGGCTTTCAGATCTATCACATAGTTGTTTTCCTTCAAAAGCGGCATATAATAAAGCTCTGCGCCCGCCATCGAGGGACCGAACGAAAAGATCTGATAGCAGGGATCCGGCACGAGAACAACATCGCCGGGATCACAGAGAGGAAAGGCAATGTGCGCTATTCCCTCCTGCGAGCCGTTTACAACAGCTATATTTTCTTTTTCGAGCAAAACATCATATCTTCTTTTATACCAAAGCTTTACGGCATCAATGAGTTCTTCGCTCTCCGTTATACCGTATTTGTAGTTTGCGGAGTCCTTGAACGCCTCGCTCACAGCCTTTATGACATGGGGCGCGGGAGGGAAATCGGGCGTGCCTATGGAGAGGTTTATGACCTCTCTGCCCTGCGAAATGAGCTCCTTGCTCCTTATGTCCAGCTCGACAAGTATATTCTCCTTTATTTCTCCAAATTTATCCGAAAAACGCATATTTTATCCTCATCTTTCTCCAAGCTTCAATCCCGGATAGGCATTGAGCGACATATCCGCGATATTGCCTTTTATATATTCATAATAGCCCGCAGAGCCTATCATGGCGGCATTGTCCGTGCAGAGCACAATATCGGGAACGCAAAGCTCTATGCCCTCCTTATTGCAGGCGGAGAGCATTTCCGCCCTAAGGTGCGAATTTGCGGACACACCGCCCGCAAGCGCAAGCTTTTTGAGCCCTCTTTCATTGCAGGCGCGCACAGCCTTTTCCACAAGCACATCCACGACAGCCTGCTGAAAGCTTGCCGCAATGTCCGCTCTGTTGTATTCCTCGCCCTTCATTTCAGCCTTGTTGACATAGTTCAAAACAGCGGATTTAAGTCCGCTGAAGCTGAAATCATAGGTATCGCTTTCAAGCACGACTCTGGGAAAGGGAACAGCTTCGGGGTCGCCCTCCTTGGCAAGGGCGTCTATGCGCGGACCTCCGGGATAGGGAAGTCCCAGCACTCTTGCCACCTTGTCGTATGCCTCACCCGCAGCATCGTCGCGGGTATGACCCAATATCTCAAAGTCGCTGTAATCCTTTATATGCACTATATGAGTATGACCTCCGCTTATTACCTCGCATATGAAGGGAGGCTCCCAGTCCCTGCGCTGTATATAGTTTGCCGCTATATGTCCCTCTATGTGGTGAACGGGCACAAGGGGCTTATCAAGAGCAAAGGCAAGAGCCTTAGCCTCGGAAAGTCCCACCAGCAGAGTGCCCACAAGTCCGGGACCGTATGTGACGGCTACGGCGTCTATGTCCTCTTTTTTAACGCCCGCCTCGTCAAGCGCCGCGTCTATGACCCAGTCTATTGCCTTTATATGCTGTCTTGAAGCTATTTCGGGCACCACTCCGCCGTAAAGGCTGTGAGTGGCTATCTGCGACGAAATGACATTTGATAACACCTCTCTGCCGTTTCTTACGACTGCGGCAGCCGTTTCATCGCATGAGCTTTCTACAGCAAGTATGGTTATGTCCTTATTGTCCATTTTTTCTCACTCCGTAAATTTCAGATACAAAGATATATATGCCCGCCATTATAACGGCAGCCGACACAAGAGGCGTTATGAACGAGCTGTCGAAAAGTCTTGAAGCAAGGTCCTCAAGAGTATAGGTATATCTGCCCAATATGGCGTAAAGTCCTTCGTTTTTGAGCCAAAGTCTGAAATAATCACTGTTCAAGCCCACAGCGCACAGCAGAGCTATAGCACCGCTTACGAGCGCAAACACAGCCGCCTGCGGACTGAGCGCAGCCTTTATTTCTTCCTTTTCTATCCTGTCCATAACAAGGGCATTGAAATTATCGGGCGGTAATATATTGTTTTCGTCCTTCATTCCGTCGCCTCCTCACTGTCCTCATAACTCATTTTAAGCATTTTTCTTGCGCGGTATATCCTGTTTTTCACCTTTGAAAGGGGTATGCCCAGCTCCTCGGCTATCTCCTTGTACTTCATGCCTCCGCTGTAATACATCACAAGCGGAAGTCTATATTTATCGGAGAGCATGGCTATTGCGCCGTTGAGCTTTTGCCTATCCTCCTTTGCAAGATATTCCTGTTCGGGTGACGCCTCGCTGCGCAAAAGCTTATACTCCGCCTCGTCAAGAGGGAGAGTTTCAAGCTTATTTTTGCGCATATAATCTATGGTGTGATTGACTGCTATGCGCATTGCCCATGTTGCAAAGCTGTAACGGCTGTCATAGCGCGCAAGAGAGCGATATATCTTGACAAATATCTCCTGCGAGAGGTCAAGCGTGTCCTCATAGCTGTTCGTAAGCGCATATACCTTTGAAAAAACCAGATTCTTATATCGTGTAACTATTTCGGAAAATGCCTGTGTGTTACCCTTAAGACATTCTCTTACAAGGTCGTGATCCGTCATTATATTATACTCTCTTTTGTAAGATCAAAAAAACTATTCCTCGTCAAATCTGAGCGTAACGCTCTTTCTGTCCTTTCCAAGCTTGGTGTTGGGAAATATGCTTCTTGCATTATTAATATAAGCCTCGGGAAAAGGCATGGCGGGACTGAAATGGGTGAGCCAAAGCTCGGATACCTCCCCCGCAAGCGCAAGCCCTGCCGCCTCGGAGAATATCATATGCTTATATTCCTTAGCCTTTTCAAGCTTTTCCTCCTCGCCGTACATACCCTCGCACACAAAGAGATCGGAGCCCTTTATAAAGTCGGGCAGAGCCTCTACGGGTCTTGTGTCCGTGCAGTATGAAACGCTGAGTCCGCGCCTGTTTCTGCCAAGCACCATATCGGAGGTGTACAGCTTTCCTTCATATTCCGCCTCGCTCTGCTTTTGAAGCACAGACCACATCCTCTGCGGCACATTGTTTTTAAGCGCCTTTTCAACATCGAACCTGCCCGCTCTTCTGACATTTATTCTGTAGGCAAGGCAGGTCACCTTGTGGTTGACCTTAAGAGAGCTTATGCAAAAAACGCTCTCCTTTATACTCTCGCCGCCGTCGATCTCCCTGAGCACCACGGGAAAGGGAAGCTCGGGGCATATGGTACGCAAGCCCTCATACACCCTTGAAAGCCCCTTGGGACCAACGAGCGTAAGAGGCTCCGTTCTGTCGGAATTGCCTATGGTGAGCAGGAGTCCCGGAAGACCCGAAATATGGTCTGCGTGGTAGTGTGTAAAGCATATGACATCTATGTTCTTAAAGCCCCAGCCAAGCTGTTTCATAGTGACCTGAGTGCCCTCTCCGCAGTCTATCACGAGCATACGCCCCTCAAGCCTAAGCATGAGAGAGGTCAAGGCTCTGTCGGGCAAGGGCATCATACCGCCTGTGCCGAGAAGCGCAGCATCCAGCATGACAAGCACTCCTTTCTCTCTTTACATAAAAAACTAAGGTGTGGGCAAAGCCACACCTTTCTACGCTACTTCGTTTCCTCATCGGGCACATTGGGCGCCTTGTTGCCAAGTATCTCGCTCTTTTTTACGGGTATTCTTACGCCTCTGTTGGTGCCGAATTCGACCGTAACAATCTGGTCGTTCAGCTCAACCACCTTGCCGTAGAAGCCCGATGAAGTCATAACATCGTCGCCGACCTTTATAGACGCCTGTATCTCCTTGAGCTCCTTCTCCCTCTTTCTGGAGGGTCTTATGGCAAGGAAATAGAATATAGCTACAAGGGCAAGGATGTAGAGTATCATACCCATTGTGCCGAAGCCGCCGGCTCTGCTCTGCTGAGGCTGCTGCGCCTGTGCATTCTGCGCGGAGCTGTCAACGGTGCCTGCGCTCTGCTGCGCCTGCTGAGCCTGTGCGTCCGCCTGAGCCTGTCCGCTGTCCATGACCACGGAAAGCTCGTTATTGTCAAGTATAGCTAAATAAGTCATTTGTTTATCTCTCCTATGTTTTAAATATATTTTCTTTATTTTAACAGAATACAAAGCAAATGTCAATCAATTGTAGAGCATATTCATATATAAATCGTCGGCATTTATGGGAGTGTGGGCTCTCAGCATACCGAAGGGTATGTCTTTGCCCCTTTCGGCGTATTCCACGCTGTCCTTTCTGAGATAAGCGCATATAAAGTCGAGAAGCGCATTTTTGTCCTCCTCGTCCTTATACATTATCTCCTCTGCATTTTCATATACAAAGGCATAGGCGTTTCCGCTCAGAAACACCTCTCCGCCGAGCGCCCGTATCATATCCATCTGTGTTTTCCAGTAGTCCTCGTCCCTTTCTATATCCCCCGAATATATGGCTGAAATAATGGGTATGTCCTCATATGACGCCTTTCTTGCTAAGGCGTCGGCAGACCTCATTTTATGAGTGTTCCTTGATATATAAAACGCCGTTTTATAGCCTATCTTTTTGTAATAATCAAAAAGATGCTTCTCGGCGGGTATGAGTATGGAGGCTATAACGCCGTTTTTTATGTCAATATCAAACGAAGCCTTTAAAAGCTCCGTCATAAGCCCCTTTTTTCTATGGTCGGGGTGTGTGGCTGCGCCGTATATATAGGTGGCTTTGCCCAAGCCCTTTATAACGCAGGGTATCATCTGCGCCATTGAGAGCAGTCTGCCGTTTTCCTTGAGTATGAGCGTATTTCTGAAATCAAATATATTTTCAAAAAAATAGTTGTTGAAGTCCTTGTCCTCGCCGAAGGCTATGTCCCAAAGCCTTCTTATAGCCTCGGCGTCGCTTTTTTCCGCAAAATTTATCATTTGAGCACGGCTGAATAGTTGAGGGTTATAAACTCGGGATAATATGATTCCTTTGCCTTTCTCAAGCCCTCAATACCCATGTCCTCCTCTCTGTCGACATACTTCACGCCCTCGCAGCTGTGCAGGACAAACTGCTGATTTATCACCTGATAAGCGCCGTTTATATTGTGGTCTGCCTTTTCGATATGCACTATCATGGTGTCGTCAAAGGACTTAGAGCCGAGAGTGACTGCAACTATACTGCCGTCAACACGCAGTATACCGCCCGACACGCCCAGCGCCTTATAATTCTTGAGCGCAACGGAGGCGGCGCACAGCTCGCCCAGGAATTCGTCGTCATGCTCGCACCAGTCCAGCTGATAGCCGAAAAATTCCTTTATATTGTCATCGTTCAGCTCCTCGTAGCTCCAGCGTCCTTCAAAGTCCTTATAAAATCTGTTGACATGGTTTTTCTTCTTGTGGAGCTTTTTGCCCGAAAGATTGGCAAGCCTTTCGGCAAGATATATATAGTCGCCGTTGTCCCTCTCCTCGTGAAATTCAAAGCGGTCGGGGAAAACAGCCTCCAGCTTCTGCTTCATTTCCTCATACACGGAGAGAAAGCGCCATTTTTTGCCCGTGCCGTTGGCATAGTCTATGAGCTTTTCAACAGACGACTTAAAATCGCCCTCGCCCTCGGGGGCAAAATACGCCTCGGTGTTTTCGTCCTCGTCGTCGCTCTTGACGAAAATAAAACCGTCGTCCACGGCATACTGTGTGTTGTAGTGCTTTGCCCATATAAAGAGATTGGTAAAGCAGAACTCACATATAAAGTGATTTTTCTTTCTGAAATATTTTTCTATTATTTCCTTGTCCTCAAGCTCGACAGGTTTAAAATTAAGCATTGCATGACCTTCATTTCCATTGATTTTATTATATTATTTATTGTGTATCCTTCAGTTAATTAGTATAACTCATTTTTATACATTCGTCAATTTATGTTTACAAAAAAACGGGAGAGCCAAAACATGGCGTCTCCCGCGAACAAATACAAGCTATACCTCATCCTCGGCATCCTTTATCTTTATATCCTCGTCTATTTCACTGCTCTGCTCCGTGAGGAGGGCTTTGAGGGTATTGTTATATATATCGCTTACATTCTGTTTCCAGTTTTTCTTGACCTTCTTTGCCATTTCCTTTGTGGCAACGGTGAGGTTTATCTCCATAAGCGTTATATCGTCCTCTATAAAGCTGCACTTCACGACATACTCGTCGTCGCCGTACATAAAGTAATTTGCCGACACGGAATATTCCTTCTTTATCTTGCCCTTGTTCTTGCGCACATATGATATTATGCTGTTGCGCTTTGATTCGGGTATGAACTTGAGGAAGGCGTTTATCGTCTTTTCGCCGTCGTCCGTGAGGGAATAATAATTGACATTATTTTCCCTGTTGGAATATATTATGCCGTTGCGCTCCATCTCGCTTATATAGGTCTGGAACTCCATATAGTCCATATAATCGTCTACGGCAAATTCAAATATATGCTCCCATGAAAGGGGCATATCCATTTGATACATGAGATATAATATCAAAAGCCTGCTTTCCGTCACAAGCCTATTGGATTTATAAAACGTCATAGCGATCACACAAGGGCAAATGACCCTTCCTTTTTCTCAGAATTCCGACCGAAAAAGGTCGAATTACAACTATTATACTCCTTTTGTATGACGCTGTAAATCTGTTAAAATATAAAATTTTTCGGCAATATTTTGTGTAAATATACTAAAATTACGACTGTTAAAAATATATGGTCTTTTATTTTTGGTATTTTGAATAATCAAACGGCTTTACAATTGTATACTTTTCCTACACAAGCCCTATAAGCGAGCCTATGAGCCTGACCGCAAAGGCGGCAAGCCAAGCCACGGTGCACTGGAGCACGACCACTACAAGCGCGCCCCTCCTGCCCATCTCCCGCCTTACGGCGCCCACGGCGGCAACGCAGGGGGTATAAAGCAGAGTAAACACCAAAAACACAATGGCGGTAAAGGGCGTGAAGAAAGCGGAGAGAGCGGAAACATTGCCGCCTATGAGCACCGTAAGAGTGCTGACAACGCTTTCCTTAGCCGTAAAGCCCGTTATAAGCGCCGTGGATATCCTCCAGTCTCCGAAGCCAAGAGGCTTGAATATGGGCGCAACTATACTGCCCAAAAGCGCAAGAAGGCTCTGCGAGGAATCCGAAACTATGTTGAGCCTTGTGTCAAAGGACTGCAAGAACCATATTATGATGGTGGCAAGGAATATTATTGTAAACGCCTTCGTTATGAAGTCCCTTGCCTTTTCCCACATTAGCCTGCCGACATTTTTAATGCCGGGCAGTCTGTAATTGGGAAGCTCCATAACAAAGGGTACGGGGTTGCCCCTAAATGCCGTCACCTTCATGAAAAGCGCAAAAAGCACGCCCGTGACTATTCCCGTTATGTACATTGCTATCATTATAAGCGCTCTGTATTTTGGGAAGAACGCCGCCGTAAAAAAGGCGTAAATGGGGAGCTTTGCCGAACAGCTCATAAAGGGCGTAAGCATTATGGTCATCTTTCTGTCACGCTCGGACGAGAGCGTCCTTGCCGACATTATGGCAGGCACGGAGCAGCCGAAGCCTATAAGCATGGGCACAAAGCTCCTGCCCGAAAGACCTATCTTTCGCAGAATGCTGTCCATAACAAAGGCTACCCTTGCCATATATCCGCTGTCCTCCAATATGGAGAGGAAGAAGAAAAGCACCACGATGACGGGCAAAAAGCTCAGCACACTGCCCACTCCCGCAAATATACCGTCTATCACAAGGGAATGTATGACGGGATTTATGCCGTATGCCGTAAGTCCCATATCGCAAATATCGGTGACCTTTTCTATGCCCAGCTCCATTATATCCGACAGGAAAGAACCTATCAAGCCGAAGGTCAGCCAAAAAACAACGCCCATTATCACTATAAAGGCGGGTATGGCTGTAAATCTTCCCGTGAGTATTCTGTCAAAGGCTGCGCTCCTCTTGTGCTCTATGCTCTCCTTGGGCTTAACGACTGTGCGCTCGCAAAGCTCCTCTATAAAGCCAAAGCGCATATCCGCAATGGCGGACATTCTGTCGCGTCCGCCCTCCTCCTCCATCTGCACGATCATGTGTTCAAGGGTCTCCTCCTCGTTCTTGTCCAGATGAAGCGCATCAAGTATGAGGCTGTCGCCCTCCACAAGCTTTGCCGCGGCAAAGCGCAGAGGTATGTCATAGAGCTTTGAATGGTCCTCTATAAGGTGGCTGACGGCGTGTATGCATCTGTGGAGCGCTCCGCTGTCGCTGCCCTGAGGGTCGCAGAAATCCAGCCTGCCGGGGCGCTCGCCAAAGCGCGTGACATGGAGAGCATGGCTTATAAGCTCGTCTATACCCTCGTTCTTTGAGGCTGAAATGGGTATAACGGGTATGCCCAAGGACGCCTCCATAGCGTTTATGTTTATGGTCCCGCCGTTTTGCCTTACCTCGTCCATCATATTGAGCGCAAGCACCATTGGCACATTAAGCTCTATGAGCTGCATTGTAAGATAGAGATTTCTCTCTATGTTTGTGGCGTCCAATATATTGATTATGCCGTCGGGCTTTTCCTTCAATATAAATTCTCTTGTGAGTATTTCCTCGCTCGTATAGGGAGAGAGGGAATAAATGCCGGGAAGGTCTGTCACAACGGCGTCGCTGTGACCTCTTATGGTGCCGTCCTTCCTGTCAACGGTCACGCCCGGAAAGTTGCCCACGTGCTGATTGGCGCCCGTGAGCTGATTGAAAAGCGTTGTCTTTCCGCAGTTCTGATTGCCCACAAGGGCAAAGCTTATGGTCCTGCCCTCGGGTATGGTATAGCCCGATTTTTTGGGGCGGTATCTGCTCTCGCCCACTCCGGGGTGCTTTATCTTCTCGGCAGGGCGGGATATGCGCCTGTATTCGTGCATATCGTGTATGTTTTTAAGCGTTATGTTGGCTGCGTCCGCCTTTCTCAGGGTAAGCTCATAGCCCCTTACTCTCAGCTCCATAGGGTCGCCCATGGGCGCGCACTTCACAAAAGTGACCTCCGTGCCGGGAGTAAGTCCCATATCCAGAATATGCTGTCTTAAAGCCGGCTCGGCGCAATTCACCTCGTCTATAACGGCGTCCTTGCCTATTTCAAGCCTGTCAAGAGTCATCATTTGTTAAGCACTTCCTCCCACTGCTTTTCTCTGAAGCCCGTGAGCACAAAGTCATCACCCACGAGCACGGGACGCTTAACGAGCATACCGTCGCTTGCAAGCACGGCTATAGCCTCATCCTCGCTCATGGCGGGCAGCTTATCCTTAAGTCCCAGCTCTCTGTACTTCATACCGCTTGTGTTGAAAAGCTTTTTAAGCTCCACGCCCTTTTCAAGCCAAAGCTTTATTTCCTCCGCCGTGGGATTGTCCTCTACAATGTGCCTGTCCTCAAATGAAATTCCCCTGTCCATGAGCCACTTTTTTGCCTTCTGACAGGTGCTGCACTTCGGATATTCGATAAATAACATAAGTATACCTCATTTCCTGTATATTTTACTTATGTTAAGTATAGCACATAAAAATACTTTTTTAAACAATAAATTGAAGATTATTGAAAAAGAGGGATAGAAAACGGGCTGAGGAAAACCTCAGCTCTTGCTTTTGTTTATGTATTATGCTATAATAGGTTTAGGGATAGGCGAAAGCCTTGATCTCACAAAGGGAAATGATATAGCGGTTGTTCCTCACTTTTACATAATTCTTGGGGATATGATGCCTATGAGATAGGATAAATGTTTTTGGGATTTTATGAAGGGAGGTAAAATATGACAAATGAAAGATTATTTAAAGCTGATATTATTCTTGCTATTATGTCAGAATATATTGGTATTGATATTTCTGATAATGCTCATATTACAATAGCCGCTTTCAGTCCTTCCAAAAACTAAATAGCGGCTATTAATAATAAATGCTTTTTATTTGAGGAACAACTGTGTTGTTTCTCTTTGTGTTTATATGATAACATATTTTTTACTATATGTCAAGTGATAATAGATAGCGGGCTGAGGAAACCTCAGCCCGTTTTAATTTATCATCAGCTCTTAAGATTATGAAGCTTAAATGATTCACCACTTATGCCATTGCCCTTATTATAAGTAGCAACAGCCATTGATGTAACAAGTGTAAGATTATTTGTAGCATCCATAGCATTATAGCAAGTAACTATCATGCAGGGCTTTTCATATATTCTCATAATTCATTACCTCCTATAACTAATTTGTCTTTGTTGAAAGTACCTTTACATTGTTCTCTTTGCCTCCGGTCTTTTCAATTTTTGAATATACCTTCGGAGAGTCAGCGCTTGTGTACTGTACCCAAGGCACAAGCACTACAGCTGTATCAGGCTTAAGAGCATAGAACGTCTGGCAGAATATGCTGTCATTACTTACTTTGTTCAATTCTCCTACACCATTTGTTATAGTGGACCCTTCGGGTTTTTCCGTACCAAAATCTATTGCAGAGTTTACAATATCGGAGAATGTTATTGTTTCCTTTATTGTTGCTTCAACTCCTTCTGCTGTAGTAGCTCCAGCATAATAATGATAAGTTATAGAAGCCTTATCTGCCGTGTCATAATCGTCCTTCTCATATACATCATAGCCTACGGCATAAATATCCGAAAGAGCAGCCCTTATCTGAGCCTCTGTAGTGCCCTTTACATCTATCTTACCTATTATTCTGAATACAGTATCTTCCTCATCGGGTTTATCGCCATCCAACTCTGTCTGTAATTTTTCATCAAGAGCCGAATAAAGTGTGCCTTCTATACCTTCAGTCTCCTGAGTATCTTTCGTCTCATCAAATATATTGTTGGGATTTGCAACTCTTATCGACTTGATCTGAGTTACATTGCTAGCGCCTGCTGTGCCAAAATTAATATCATTTTTAGGAATAACCGCGCTTCCTCCATCATTGAATGTATTGCCTGATTTCGGCGAACCGCTTTCCTGTCCCGAAGAAACTATCTTGTACACATGACCTGCTTCAATTTTATATTCCTGCTTTGCAATTTTTTTACCATCTGAGTTAGAAATATATTCACATTCCATAGCGCTTGACGGGCTAGCTGTACCTTCCTCGCCAAGGTCATACATTGACGCGTTGCCGCTTCTGTCTATCTGGAGCGTTATGGGGTTTTCATCTACATCGTTTGTTACAGAATCATCAACTTTGAAAACAATGTAGTTATTATCTTCATTATAGTGAAGCAAGCCATGAAGCGTACCATATATACTTTCGGTACTGCTTGGGTCTATTTTATTGTAAGCCTTTTCTGCAAGGCTGTTTGAAAGATAGTCATTCATTGAAGGAATAGCATACTGATACTTTTGCGCTATATCCTTTACATAACCACCGCCGCAGTTCTTTACAGCCTTGTCCTCACTTACGCCATACTGACCGAATACAAGAGTCTTGCTTGTATCCTCTGCCTGCCTATAATCACCCTTGAAGTCGGTTGATACAGTTCCCTTTATGAGATTATCTGTTGTATCTGTATAGAAAGCAACTCCGTATGTCTTACCCACTTCTGCATCGTCGGGAACGGTATAAATAAAGTAATTCTTTGATTTATCTCCATTGTTGACGAAGGATATTGATGTATTATCCTCTGTAGGTGTGCCATCTACTATAGGTACCCATTTGTATACATTATTGGGTGCCGAGCCTTTGGCTTCCTTACTTGAACTGTCTATTTCACCTATGATAATAAACTTATCGCCGGGTGCTGCATTATCAAAATTCTTGCTGCTGTTTGCAATTGAAAGTTCCTGTATTGTACCCTTCAATTTTACCTTATTTGAAGTGCTGTCAATAGGGTCTCCGTCAAGTACAGCCACATGAATCTTTGCACTTGGAGCTTCTGTTCCTGCTATCTTAAAGTTAATTTTAGCGCCTGTGGGTTTTTCTTCTTCATATGCTTTAAGAGGTACGGTAGAACCAATGTAGTAGAAAAAGACTGTACCGGCTGCACCATATACATTATAGGTTGTATTGGCTTGAACATCAAAAATCAACTCTGTTGGTGTAACTCCATTGCCCTTCACAGCCGCTTGTTTATTTACACCATTTGCCTTGCTGCCATCTATGGGATCCATTTGTATATTATCTCTGGTAACACCACTATCTGAAGCAGTATTAGCATTTGCTAGCACATATACATAAATTTTACCGGGTTTATCTCCTACTGTAAATTGGATAGACCTTTTAGTTTCATCACCATTACCGCCTGTTTTAAGATGTTTTGTTAATGCTTTTTCTGTTTTGTCAGGCAATGTAATTGTTTTATTTTCTTCTACTACTTCAATTTTACTTGTTGAATTTCCTGTAAATTTTATTATCTTAAATTTTTTGTTTTCTGTGATAGTATCTGCTGTGATTTCACCTGTATCTAAATCACTTATATTCAATTCATCTACAAATTCAACCGTTTCTTCCTTAGTGAACTGAACGCTGAACAATCTTACATTGTCATTTTTTTCAGTAGTACCCTTATTATATATACCATAATACATATTAGGCTTAAGGGGACCATATGTAAAATCAGTCCTGCTGTCCGCTATGGAACCGTCGCCCTTTGAACCCTCAATGGTCATTTCATGAATAGACTCCGTAGGTACATTATTCTTATCACTGCCCTCTCTTAAAGCAATGATAGAGTCATGCTCGGTATCCTTAGAGCTTGAACAGCTTACTGTCATATAAACATTTTTGGGGAGATCTGAAGCCGTATGGAACCTTACGCTGTTGTTTGCCTGTTGTCCCTCATCATCAAATGTTTTAAGCTCTATTGCAAGTACATTGCTTCTTGTTTCGGGGTCATCTATATCCATTCCTGCTTCGTCTATAACAAGCATTGCGTCGCCTGCAAAGTCAGACGTACCCGTAACTTCAAAATAATTGCCTTCACCTAAAACGGTGCCTGCATGAATATATGTTTCGCTTACATCGTCCTGCATTACAAGACTTCTTGTCAGATTGATAGCGCCCTTTTGTGTAGCTGCTTCGTCAACATCACTTAATTCATAGGCAGTAAACACACCGTTTATTGCCTCGGGCTGACTGCTTTGAAGATCAAGCTCTGCTTTGCCGCTGCCGTTTATATCTACTAAACCACCCGCAATGTATACATAAAATTTCTCACAAGGAAGATATATTTTTCCGTCTGTTGCTTCTTCTTCCTTAGCCTTGCCATTTTCATCGGGTACTACAGTGCCCTTTGCTTGACCTTGGGCGTCAAGATAAATGGTATGTACTGTATTCTTGTGATTTTCACAGTCAAAACGCACATATCTTCCGCCTGCGTTTTCAAACTTTATATCGGTAGTGTTGTATTCCTTTGTAGGAATAAAATCATCATCTGTTGGCGTAACAGTAACTGTAACGGTACCATCTTCAGAAGGTGCGGATTTACTTACTATGCCACCTTCATCATTTATACTGAGCAATACACTGTCGGGATTTACAATATACTTATGATCGTTGCCATTGCCCGTGTCATTTTTATATACCAAAGTATTATGTGTTCCGCCCTCACCAATTGTTTCAAGTGTAACATTTTCTGCGGGAACACTTCCGAGCGATTCTGTTTTTATTTCCCATTTGTATTTATTTGTAGCAGTAGTTTCGGGAATAGTAAGCTCTACTGTTTTTATATACTCCTTACCCTTAAAGGAAAAATATAATGTTTGTTCTTTTTCTTCTTCATTGGTTAGATTATAAATAGTTGGATTTTCAGTG
This sequence comes from uncultured Clostridia bacterium, assembly GCA_947627425.1. Classification (GTDB taxonomy): domain Bacteria; phylum Bacillota; class Clostridia; order Lachnospirales; family CAG-274; genus Gallispira. Next base: position 67,067 of record CANQVZ010000007.1, read on the forward strand.
GCTGCAGCACCTTCATAAACTTTCTCACTTCCGGTATTGCCTCCCCATTTATATACCAATGCTGTTTTTTTGTTTGGCACAATTGTTAACTTAACAGATGCTTTAGCCGGAACACTTAATTCGCAATATCTGGATGTCCATGGATTACTTGTATATGAATTGGGTTGCAATCCACCACCCATTTTTATACCATTTGTAGCATCAAAGGTACAACTTGAACCACCATGATAAATAAGGTCACGACCATTTACCGTTGCTTTTACTGTAGTTTCGCTTTTAGGTTTGGTACTCCATGTATTCTCTTTGTTTAATTCCCAAGTAACCACGGTATTCGCTGCCAGTACACTACTGACATTAACAACCGTCAGCGTGCTCACCATCATTACCAGCGCGAGCACAAAGCTTAAACCTTTCTTGAAATCCAATCTCATAAAAAACATTCCTCCCTTTCTGTCAGATTTCAATATTTTGATACGACAAAACACCGAATATCACCGGGTCGGGGTTTATGAGTTGGAAAAGGCTCCGTGCGCCCTGCAAAAACCCCTTTTTGCAGAAACGGGCGGAATTGCCGTGTGCCGCAATATCCGTTGATCCTTACGGATATTTGCCCGAATGAGTGCTCACTCCCTGCGGCATCGCGACAGACCTTAAGGGTGGATACCCGACCCGATAATATCAGGCTTCGTCTGTAGGGGAAAGCTGTACTTTCCCAAATGTACAAATGAAAATACCCCCCCCACGATGATTTCGTGAGAGGGATATGGGTATCTCATTTTGCGGTATTACGGGAATTTCCCGTAATCTTAAATTTATGATAGCACTTTTTTTGTGGCAGTGCAAGAATAAAAATGCAATTTTAATGTGATGAAGTAAAATTTTTACACCTTGCATAATTTTTGAAAGGGGTTTTTGTGCATTTTATACCCCCTCAGTCAGGCTAACGCCTGCCAGCTCCCCCAACGGGGGAGCCGAGAATTTGTGGTTAGCCCTTGCCTCTCGGCGCCCCTTTGGGGGAGCTGTCACGAAGT